>JAXHVA010000159.1:0-7635 GCA_034189035.1 Thermodesulfobacteriota bacterium | reverse complement strand
AGATAAGAAGGCCACGAGCATATCCTGGCTCGGGAATAAACGCCTGCAGTTCGAGTTTCATTGATGAGTGAAGATCAATTATGTCTCACATAGCGGTGCGAAAATCGCTGTTTAATGAAAATACAAGGCGTTTCAGAAATTTTTTGAGATACGACCGCAAATGGTTGGAAGAGGAAGGCTCTCAGGACAGTCATGGAAGGTCAATTTGGGGATTGGGAAAGGCAGTGGTTTTGTCTCATTCGGACAATATCCGAGGCGCAGCTCTGGATATTTTCGAGAAATCCGTACCGACTCTTCTTGATCTTCAGTCTCCGCGAGCCTGGGCTTTCGGCCTATTGGGGATCCATGCCTACTTGAGAAAGTACAGTGGCGACAGCGAGGTACGACGCATCAGGGAAAGGCTGTCGGATCGCCTTTTTAAGTTGTATCAGGAGAATGCCTCTGATGATTGGCCATGGATCGAAGATACATTGACGTATGCCAATGGGAAGATATCTCATGCCCTAATTCTGTCCGGCAATTGGCTCAGTAGAAGGGACATGCTGAACGCAGGTCTTCGGTCACTTAAGTGGCTGGTGGGCATCCAAACCGATCCAAAGGGACATTTTGTACCCATTGGGAATAACGGCTGGTATAGTCGGGGTGGTGAAAAGGCCAGATTCGACCAGCAGCCTGTTGAAGCTCTGGCTGTCATTGAAGCATGTTTCGAAGCTTACAACATTACAAAAGAGACAACATGGATTTCTTTTGCCCAGCGGTCCTTTGATTGGTTCCTGGGGCAAAATGACATGAATGTTCCTCTGTATGATCCCACATCCGGTGGATGTTGCGACGGTCTCGGTGCAGACGGGCCAAATCGCAATCAAGGTGCGGAATCGACACTTGCCTGGCTCCTGTCCCTATTCCACCTCTACCGGCTGACAAACACACAGGTTTTTATTGAAGCCTCTAAGAAAATAGAGTTTGAAAGCCAACGAAAAGAAGTCACGAATGTCAGCTAAACCCATCGTTATGATCAGCTCGTATACACCCAGGTTATGCGGTATCGCTACTTTCTGTGAAAAGGCCCGTGAGTTTATTGAGAAAGCCAACTCAGATCGTGATGTGCTTGTCATCAGTCATACAGACGGCGAGGGTGAAGGCGTATTTCCCCTGATAGATATGACACGAAACGACTGGTGGAAGCCGGTGGTCAAGAAGATCGAAGATTTGGATCCTTATGCGGTAAATATTGAACATGAATATGGGCTTTTCGAACACATTGACCAGAGGGGGATCGGAGACGGCAATGATGGGTTTTTGGACATGTTGGAAGCAATAAGCGACTTCCCAACCGTGATTGAGCCTCACACAGTCCACGGTCGGCTGAGAGACTTTGAGGCCGACTTTCTATACAGACTGTGTCAGAGGAGCCATGTTGTGCTTTTCAAGTGCCATTACCAGAAGTGGCGGCTCGACTGGAACTTTTCAGGACGGGGCTGGCTGACTCCACAAAACATCATGGTGGTTCCACATGGCGCCCGGCCCGATAAACGTTGGGGGCCACATGAGATACCGGAGCTGAGAAAAGAGTTCGGCCTGGATGATACAGGGCTGGCCGAGCACGTCGTAGGAATGATCGGCTGGATTCAGTCCAACAAACGCTGGGACATCCTCCTTTCCATGTGGGAGGAGATCCACGAAGGGATCAAACAGAGGACAGGAAAGGAATGGGACCTTCTGGCAGCCGGGGCAATGCGTGACCTCGCCCATAAGCAAGACTATGAAGAGTGGAAAGCAGAGGTTAAAATTCTGGCTGGTAAAGGAATAGCCCACTACCACGAATTCATTCCCAGGGGCGATGAGTATTACAAAATGATGGCCGTTTGCGACTTTATCGTTCTGCCGTCTATTGACTAAACCCAGTCCGGGACATTGGCGCGCGTGATCGCCCTTAACAAACCCTTTATTACCATTGCCCCCATGGAGGGGCTAACCGCTCAGACCCTGGAAAGCGAAGGGGGTCTTCTATTCACAACAAAGGAGATGCTCAAAGAAAAAGTGATCAAGTTGGCTTGCGATGAGAATCTGCGAATTGAGCTGGGAGAGAACCTGAAACGGTATCTCGATAGAGAGGTTTCATGGGAAATCATAGCATCTCAGTATAATGAGGCATACAAATTGGCCAGAAAGGCTCTCAAGACCGGCAAAACCGTGATTTTAGACCCGGAGTTTTGACATGCAGCGGAACATGAGAGAGGATATGAACACAATGCCCGATCATCGATTTAAAGAATTGTTTGCTCGATATTGCAGAAACCCGATTATTCAGGTGAAGGATATCCCTTATCAGGCGAATTCAGTATTCAACGCCGGAGCGACCATCATAGAGAACCAAACCCTTCTTCTCATGCGGGTAGAGGATCGGCGAGGCATCTCCCACCTGACGGTTGCGCGAAGCAAGGATGGTCTTACGAATTGGGAGATTGACAACAGCCCCACTTTCCTTCCTAGTCCTGATGTCCATCCGGAGGAGATATGGGGCATTGAGGATCCCAGAATAACGTATATTGAAGATCAAGACCTTTGGGCTGTGGTTTACACCGCCTATTCAAAAGGAGGCCCCCTCGTTTCCTTAGCCACCACCAGGGACTTCAAAACCTTTGAGCGAAAAGGGGCGATCATGCCCCCTGAAGACAAAGATGCGGCCCTCTTCCCGGTTCAATTCAGTGGGCGGTGGGCTATGCTGCACCGGCCTGTCTCCGCCTTTGCTACAGTAGGCGCTCATATTTGGATTTCTTTCAGCCCTGATATGAAGCATTGGGGTGATCACCAGATACTCATTCCAGCTCGGATGGGCGCATGGTGGGATGCAAATAAGATCGGTCTGTCTCCCCCTCCTCTGCGGACGACCAAAGGCTGGCTTCTTCTTTACCATGGTGTGAGAACAACTGCAAGCGGCTGCCTTTACAGGTTGGGCCTAGCGCTTCTTGATCTGAAAGATCCCACGAGGTTGCTCGCTCGCTCTGACGAATGGGTATTCGCTCCTGAGGAGACGTACGAGATCATAGGCGACGTTAACAAGGTTGTCTTTCCCTGTGGGTGGGTGAATGAAAGGGACGAGGAGGTGCGCATCTATTATGGCGGTGCGGACAAATGCATTGCCCTGGCCACGACCAGCATATCCGAGATGTTGGATTGGTTGGGAAGGCATAACCATGTGAAATGTGAATGATTATATTCGCAGATAATTCGTATTGATTGAAGGGGGAGACTACAATCTCAAGTGAATCTTGCCCAGGACAGATATACAAAATACAGTCTCATTAAAGACATGTTGGCAACAGTTGAAGCTGTAAAAGCGATAGATGTTCGTAAAATCAACGGGTTTGCCTTAAAAATAAAAAAACAAAAGGTGTTTTTTACCGGTGAAGGTTCTTCCAGGATATTTCCCGCCCACAATACAGTTTACAATCTATTGCAATATTCATCAGAAATGGTAGCTATTACTGAAAGTGCAATACAGGCCATGGAATATGATCTTGAAGATTATACCGTGTTTGTTGCCTCAAATTCCGGAAGAACTAAAGAGGTTATCAGGTTGATTCAACACTTGCTTTCCAAAAAGCATGATAATATTATTGCTCTTACGAGCGATGGAACTTCCCCCGTAGCTCAGATGGTTCGCGATACCTATGTCTTGTCATGCGGCCCTGAGGGGGCTGTAGCCGCTACTAAATCAGTTGTTGAGCAAGCCTTATTTTATGACATTCTTCTGAGAAACAGAAGCCATAAGTCACCAGTGAATCTCAACAAGTTGGCTGACTTACTTAAGATCGTTTTACAAATGGAAATTCCTCTGGAAGTAATTGAAAAGACCGCCCCCGCAGAAGTTATATATTTTGCGGGTCGCAATAATGGTGTCGCTGAAGAACTCACGTTGAAAGCAAATGAAGTAGTCAGAAAGAAGTCAGACTTTTTAGAAGGAACGTATACTGTCCACGGCATCGAAGAGGTAATAACCGATAAAGATATTCTGATAATCATAGATCCCTTCCCTCAGGAAGAAGAAAAATACAGAAGTGTGATGATGAATAGGGTTGGGTTGCCGATATTTGCTATCTCTCACAGGCAATCATTGTTTCCTACAATACTTTTGCCTCGATACAATGGGTTCAATCCGTATCTCCAATTAGTTGCCGGCTGGAATTTACTGGTTGAAATCGGTTTAATGAATAAAGTTGACTTGGATCACCCGCAACGGGCGAGAAAAATCGGGAATGAATTTGAAGAGGAAAACCAATAAAAATGCGGCAGTAATTGTAGCTCATCCGGACGATGAAACGCTATGGGCAGGCGGGACTATTCTGATAGGAACGGATTATAACTGGCATATTATATCATTGTGTCGAGGCGATGATCCTGAGCGATCGCCAAGATTCTTCAATGCGCTTACCATATTGGAAGCTGAAGGGAAAATGGGCAATTTGGATGACGGGCCAGAGCAAAAACCGCTCCCCCCGCAGGAGATCGGAGAATCGATTTTATCCTTAATGCCTTGCCTTGAATATGACATTATTGTTACGCATAGCCCGGATGGTGAATATACAAGACATAAAAGACACGAAGAAATCGGACAGCAAGTTATACAAATGTGGAAGAACAAGAAATTATCTTCCAGACAATTATGGCTATTCGCCTATGAAGATGGCGGGGGAGAATATCTCCCCCGCCCGATAAAATCTGCGGACAGGTTCATAGAATTAGAAAGAATCATTTGGGAGAAAAAATATTCGATAATCACAGAAGTATATAATTTTTCCGTCAACAGTTTTGAAGCGAAAACCGTACCTCTTTGTGAAGGCTTTTGGTGCTTCGACAGTCGGCAGAAATTTTTCATGGAGGTATCCACATGAAAGTATTGGTGTTTTATGATTACCCGGCGTCTCCCGGAGGTCTTGCAACACAAGGCGAATTGTTGTATCGAGGACTCAAAGAAATCGGAGTGGATGTCTATCCGGTGAGTTTTGAATCCGTCCAGGAAAAAGAATGGTACTATCGATGGTTTCAACCCGATATAGTTGTTGGTGTCGGGTATTGGGGGCATACACCTCACCTTATCCTGTATCCGAAACAGTACGGTGCGCTTCCGGTTCCCTGGCTGGTAGCGGATGGGTATATTGCGAATTATCAAGAAATATTAAATGACCTGCTCTTAATCCTGGTCACCTCCAATTGGGTAAAAGAAGTATATATAAGGGATGGCATTTCAGGTGAAAATATTGAAGTCCTCCCGGTAGGTTGTGATACTGAAGCCTTCCAGCCGTTTGATAAGGATCATCCGAAAGTTGTTGCTATCCGTCAAGCACTGGGGATTAATCCGAATGATATCATGATTTTGACTGTCGGCGGTGATGCTGCGTTCAAAGGGGCACATGAAGTCATGCAGGCATTAGCAATCAATAATCCCAAGGCCCCTTCTTGGCGATATGTCTGTAAAGTCTGGCCTCAGGACAGAACGGAAAAACAGAATTTAGAGGATTTAAAACTGGCGGAACAACTGGGTATCAAACAGAATATCATCTATACAATGAACAGGGTTTCACGAAATTTTATGCCTTACCTGATCAATGCCTGTGATATATATGCCGCCCCTTCACGATTGGAAGGCTTCGGCATGCCCCAGGTTGAAGCAGGCGCATGTGCAAAACCGGTGATAGGGATCAAAGCGATGGGGATGCTTGACACCTTAATCCACGATAAAACAGCTTTGTTGGCTGAAGTGGCCCAGGAAGTTCTTGCGCGGGAAACCATTCTCGGATTAGAATCCGGGTATGAGGAGAGGCATCGTCACCTTTTTGGTCAACCTCGAACAGTAGATTACAGGGCGAGTGTTCACGATATTGCAAACTACTTGATGGACCTCATGGAGGATTCAGAATTGCGAATCCGATTGGGCCGGGCCGGGCGTGAGCGAGTGGTCGAAAATTATGATTATCGGAAGGTTGCCAAACGTTTTGTTGAAATAGTCGAGGAAAAACTGGGACGATCATAGATGGAAAAGAAATTCATAATGGAAATAAACGACACAAAAAGAGCAGCCATTGATGTGTTGCTGCATAATTCCAACGGCCCTTACGGCGGCCTTCCTCGCACTGCCGGCTGGGGCTACCCTGAGCCCTACACCAGAGACTTAATGATTTCCACTCTCGGTGTCCTGTTGACCGGCAATGAAAAGTTGATCAAATCTTTACAAAACGTCTTGAAAACCTTAGCAAAAAACCAAACACGCCTGGGACATATACCGTCTCTTGTTCATAATTCAAAAGAGAGAGGCGCGAGTGATACTACACCCTTATTTTTACTGGCAGTCGCAATTTACAGAAACCATATTGGGGACAGAGATTTTTTAAAAGAATCCGTTAATAAAGCCCTTGTCTGGATGGAATATCAATCCCCTTCAGACAGGGTACTGGTTTCTCAACTGCCGACCAGCGACTGGCGTGATGAACAGTGGGTCCTGGGGTATGGGCTCTATGTCAATACCATTGTTTATGCTTATCTACAACTCCTCGGTCTTTCTGAAAAAGCAAATCGGATAAAAGAACAGATGGAACGATTTTTAATCCGGGAAGAAGGAAAAAAACACTATATAGATGAAGGATTACTCATAAAACGTAAACCCTATTATGCATTATGGTCCTATAAAATATACAATAGTGAACGTTTTGATCTGCTGGGCAATAGTTTTGCGATTATTATGGGGATAGCATCACCATCAAGGGCAGCCAGGATTATTACCTGGGTAGAAAAAGAGTGTCACGAACTCCAACAGAGAAACGAACTGGCCCTTGACCTTCCGCCGAATTTCTTCCCCTATATCATACCGGGAGATACTGACTGGCATCCCCGTTATGCGAAAATGAATGCTCCCGGGGAATATCATAACGGAGGTATCTGGCCTTTTGTCTGTGGTTTTTATGTCGCGGCTTTGATCGCAGCAGGAAAGCACAAACTCGCAGAGAAAAAATTTTATTTTCTTACAAAATGTATTCAACAGTCAAGAACCCCCGAACTGGCATACGGATTCAACGAGTGGTATAAGGCTCAGGATGGTAGCCCGCAGGGCAATGACTGGCAAAGCTGGTCTGCATCAATGTATTTATATGCTGCCGCCTGTATTGAAGAGAAGAAAACCCCTTTTTTTGAAAAACTTCGTAAGATACAATGACTTCATAAAAACAGAGGATTTCACTTTCGCTCGTCAGGGTTTTGAGAAAGCCGAATGTATAGCCCATATCCCCTGATCGACCTCTCAGACATCGCCATCTTTCCTTCAAAGTCCGGTGGCAGCTATAAGCGGCGGCACATGGTTGATTGATGACTTGGCGTATCTTTATTCGTCTAGCTGCCGAACGAATCCGCGGTATTTAATAATCTGAAAACTTATACATTTGACTAGATATGGATTGTTTTTTCCTGTTGTTTCTAAATCAATCAATTGAAGTCTGATTATTAAAGCGAAAGGATAATTGAGGCCTGCTGAATAAGCGTTAATGTGTTGATATATTTATTTATATGTGTTAATAGGTTGGCCGAAAGTGCAAGCAATTTTGCATGTTTCTTCAAAAACCCTTGCACCAATCGGCGAAAAAA
>JAXHVA010000158.1:0-7739 GCA_034189035.1 Thermodesulfobacteriota bacterium | reverse complement strand
AAGAGTGAGAGAACTACGAATCAAAATTCAAAACGAATTTCACAATCTCCAAACTAATCCAGAAACCTCAAAAAAATTCAAACATGAGTACTCCTGGTAACCATATGCAAATACCTAACCGAAAATTACTGGCCATTGTCGATAATCGTTCAACAAATGAAGCTTCATACTTTTGCAAATTATGCCCGCTTCATTCAGCCAAAATCCGTTTACTATTTGCAGATAATCCCATGTAGTCTTTTCGTTGGCGTTCCTTGCATCGTTAATTAATCCCTTGCTTTTTTCCTCGACCTATAATCAATGAGAAAGATGACTTATTTAAAAGTTACATTTTCAATTCTTATCCAGCACCTGCCTTATTGTTCGGGCCAGGCTATCAGTCGTAAAGGTCTTCTGGATAAACCCCACACATCTTGTTGAGTATTTTTCTATGGACAATCGAATCGGCCGTGTAACCCGACCATAAAAAAGGTTTTTATGTTCGGGCGAAGCTTTATAATTTCTTCGATCAGATCCTTGCCGCTAATACGCGGCATCACCACATCGGTCAACAGTAAGTGAACCTCGTCGGCGTACTCGTGCGCTATCTTCATTGCCTCGCCATGACCCTCCGCCGCCAGCACAGTATAAGTCAGCTTCTCCTATATCATTCTGACCTGATTCAACACCGAATCTTCATCTGTAACAATCAGAATGGTCTCACCACTGCTTTGTGGCATTTTCTCTTTCGCCTTTTTATATCCCGACTCTTCTTTTCCCTCATAGCGGAGTATGTAAATTTTAAATGTCGTATATTTACCAATTTCACTGTACAATTCGATGAAGCCATGGTTCTGCTTAATAATACCGTCCACCGTAGAAAGACCCAGACCTGTTTCCCTATCAAGTTCCTTTGTGGTGAAAAACGGCTCAAAAACATTGTCCAGGATTTTCTTATCCATACCTCAGCCGTCGTCACGGACCACAAGCATCGCATACTCGTCCAGCTTAAGCCCTCCATGCTCCGAACAGTAATCTTCGTCCAAAACATGTTAGCTGTCCAGATGATAACCTTGCCTATTCTCTCAATGGCATCCTGGGCATTTAAACCCAGATTAGCCAATATCTGGTCGATTTGAGCCGGATCCATCTTCACAGACCATAGTTTCGTGCCGGGCTACCAAGCTATATCAATGTCTTCTTCTATAAGCCTTCTGAGCATCCCTTCCATAGTCTCGTTGAGATCCAGACTCTGGAATTTATAGTCTATTTACGGGCAAAGCCCAGAAGTTGTCGGGTGATGGCCGTGTAATGCTGTGCAGCTTTAAGGATCTCCTGAAGATTGGCATGGAGTGGGTCTTTTGTGTTCATATTAAATAATATCAGTTCCGTATACCCCAGGATCATGCTGAGCATATTGTTGAAATCATGAGCCACGCCGCCTGTCAGAATCCCTATGGCTTCCATCTTTTGCGATTGTATAAGCTGTTCCTCTATTTTCTTGCGCTCGGTGATGTTACAGAATATATCAAAAATATGTTGCCTTTCGTCCAATTCAAAATGGGTAGCACTAATATCGACAGAGAAGATGCTCCCATCCCGGCGCTTGACCGGGAAGTCGAGGGCCATTTCTATCTTCCCGCGGACCACCTTCTCAAACTCCTCAATAACCCAAGGCAGGTCTTTGGATGCGAGGATATCCTCAAAGGAGAGCTCAGCGAGTTCCTAGTGGCTGTAGCTCAGCATTCGGCTCATGGCCGTGTTCGCCCGCATGAATTGACGCGTCTGTGCTTCTCTAGCATAATACCATCCCTAGCGCTCTCAAACATGGTCTTCAACGTTTTTGAGAGTGATGTCGATGTCAAACGGATTGTCTTCGACGTATAGAATTTTCGTTTTCCTACTCTGGGAGAATTGTCGTTACAAGCCAGTAGAGTTCAATCTCTGATGCCACAGCAATTAATTTATCGAAATCAACTGGTTTAATAATATATGAATTGGCCCCATACTCATATGCGGTAGTGATGTCACGGTTTTCCGACGAACTGGTCAGTATAACCACGGGAATCAGCTTTAGCCTTGGGTGCTCTTTGAAACAGCACAAAAATCCAATCCGTCTATTTTTGGCAGTTTCAAATCCAACAGAATGATAAGGGGCATTGGCTCGCCGGAATCCTAGCGTGGAATCAATGACATTACTTCTTCTCCATCTGTGGCCACTAAGATAGGCTTGATAAGCCGTCGTTTCTTAAAGGCTCGCAAAGTCAGATCAATATCAGCTGGATTGTCTTGAACTAGAATAATTGGCCGGTATGGAGGGTTTTTCTGATTCATCTGTGAATTCCTCCTTTTATTTAATAGAGGCATTTTTAGGGATTGTAACAAAAAAAGTCGATCCTTCATCCGGTTCGCTCTCGGCCCATACTCGTCCGCCTATCCGTTCAACGGCCTTGCGAACAATTGCCAGTCCGACACCAGTACCAGGGAACTCGTCGATACGATGTAACCGCTGAAAGATTTCAAAGATTCGATCATGATATTGAGGATCAAAACCGATCCCGTTATCTTTGACCCATACGGTCAAGGAATCTCCGTTCTCCTCACCATCTATCTCAATTGTCCCAGGGGTATTCCTTTTCAGGTATTTAATAGCATTATCCAAATAGTTGCCAAGTACTTGCCGTATTGTCTCAATATCAGAAATCACTTTTGTAAAAGGCAGATTGATAGACAGGTTGACCTGTCTTGTTTCTATGTCGTGCTCTCTTTCAAGGATCAAGGCATCAATGATTGAAATTAGATCAACAGTTACAAGTTGAATTGCCTTGCGTTCCATTCGCGAATAGGACAGCAAATCCTCAATAAGTTGATTCATTTGGGCAGCGCTCTGACGGATATTCTGCAAAAACAGAACACCCTCCTCATCAAGTTTGTTTGCATAGTCTTCAATAAGCCAACGACTGTATCCGTCAATACCGCGTAGCGGTGCTTTAAGGTCATGGGAAACTGAATACGTAAATGTTTCTAATTCTTGATTCTTTGCTTCAAGTGCCGAGGTGCGCTCTTCGACCAGTTTTTCCAAGTGTTGTTGATACTTTCGCAGCTCTTCTTCCACTTGCTTTCGTTCGGTGATGTCATGAAAAATCCCCCGTAATTTAACGACTTCTCCATTCCTCTCTACAACTTCTCCTATAGTCTGGCACCATTTTAAATTTCCTTTTTTTGTTTTTAGCATTGCTTCAAACATCATAGGCTGTTTTGTTTCGATCAAGTCTTTCATTTTTTTCTCTATCATCTCGTGATATTCAGGAAGATACCAACTTACGTGTTCATCTGCTCCTGGTATGGGTTCTTCCGGGTTGATCTCAACAATATTATAGGTTCCTTTGGTCCACGTTGCTTTTCCACCTTTCTCAAGGTCCATTTCCCAACCACCGATTTGGGCTATATCACCGACTTTATTTAACAATTCCTCTCTATCTCTTATAGTCTCCTCAACCTGCTTGCGTTCGGTAACATCCCAAACTGTCGAGATCATCAGTTTTTTATCTGGAATCGGTACGTTTCGAGCAGTAATGAAAGTTGTCTCTTCTCCCTTTCGGGTAATCGGCACATCTTTCCAATACATGCACTCAGGGTCACCGCTGCTGATATCATCAAATACCTGCTTTTTTATTTTTTCCCTGAAATCGGGATTCTCATAAACAGACTCCCAAAAAGCATCGGGTGTGGCAAGGTTCTCTCTTTTTGTCCGATAAAATTTTGGAAAGTTATCATTCATATATTCAAAAGTTACATCAGGATCAACAGAGTTTACAGCTATGCCTATGGGAACGTTCTCCATGACCGCCCTTGTAAATGCTTCACTTTCTCGCAAACGGTTTTCCGTCAGCTTACGCTCTTTAAGTGTAATTTGAAGGTCAGAGATATTTTTGTGGTAATTGTTTATTACAATCGACAAAGCAATTATAAAAGCGGCCAATCTTAAAACATGCCAAAACCACCATTGATTTGTCCAGATGTCTCCATACGTAAAAGTAAAGCCACTTAAAGCTAATAAAAGAGAGAAATTGGCTAACCAGTAGAATTCTTTTTCCAAAGTCCGATAGAAATATCTAAGGAAAAATGCAGTTCCAACTAGAAAAAAGACTCCGCCAAACATATTAAGAAAAATTGTGATCGGAGTGAATTCTCCTTTGTTTAACATTCGCGGCATCGTTTTCGGTGATGATATTATCCAGATTGAAATTAGAATAAAAGCCGTCATCACAAACCAATGAACTCTTTTGATAACCCTATTGAATCTTACGATTCCTGAAAGCCACATAAAAGAAAAAAATATTCCTCCAAAAAACATGGATAAACTATGGAGCAAAATAAAATTATTGACCGGAGCAGCAATAGCATGAAACCCGTCTAAAACCCCTATCACAAAAAGTCCAGCTATCAGCCATACGTATTTATGATTGGCCTCTAAATATTGCCTTTGCAGCAAGACAATTCCCATCATGATGGAGGCTAATGCTCCAATTGTTTCAATTGTAGAATGTAAAGGCTCATTATGAATAACCCTTGCAGGCAAAAATAGATCAAGGATATGAGCAAGAATAAGAACAAGCAAAGAGATAGCCATGAGGATGAGCATTAGTTTTATATTTTTATATTTTGTTTTCATGTTTCATTTTTTCCGTGATAATACTGCCATCTTTTTGATATGTCTTTGTTCAAAATATACACTGTACTATTTGTTAGCATCTGCTGCATGATTTTAGGTCCGCTACCGATATCATCCAGAGGTCTGATATCGTGAATTGATTTTTAGGAAAGTTCTTTCTCTGAATATCCGGAATAGCGTCTTTAGGGAGGTGGTTTCTATTTATAAATATGTATAGTCATATTCAAACATAAACGTCTCTTTTGCTGACATTTTATTATTTAGAAATTGTGTCCCTTAGTCCAACTCAGGCTTTCACATGTCCCGGGATGTTCGGTATCTTCGCGTTCACAGAACTTGCTGGAACTCATTGATATTCCGATAAAACGCACAAGACACTGTCTTTTATCCTTTAGTCGAAAATTCCAATGAAACGGATCAGATATTAAATGTTCGTTGGTTTCAGACAAACCTGATTGTTCAAGAGATTTTCTAAAGCATTCATCATTGGAGTATATCCAAAAGATACCGTATTCATAATATGCAAAGTAATCATCACTGTCTTGTATTCTTAGACAAATCTGAAATCCGCTATCATGAAAAAACATGTTACTATTAGAGTCAATAGCAGGATTTAGATCACTATAGAGGATGCCACCTAAAACCCTTCTCCATACGATACCTTCCGAATTGGTATAAATCTCCTCTTTGAAAAGGTAATTAATCCACTTACCAATAACTTGAGTGAGCGACTAAAAGATTTGCTTTAATTGATTAGCCCCACCAGCCTAAGCAACGATATAACCCTGATCGGAATCCTTATCAGTTTTGAAGAATGGTTTTTCATAACAGCCCTTAATTTCGGTTTTATTCACCATTTTACCTTTCATTTGCCAAATAGGACGTTATCCATAGTCTTGCTTTTGTAAAATAGAGAAGTTAGAGTTTTTGGAGTAGCTGAGAAAAGCGTAGAAGTCGTTTGATCAGTAGTATAATGATGAATAAAATCCTTTTAGACTAAGCCGCGTTGCCATTGTTTTTATTTTTATAAATATCTATTTGGATTGTAAATACTTTTTGTGATCAAAAGGTTAGATGAGCCATATAAAGATGCCGGTTAGACAAATAAAAGAAAAAACAATTGTGTTTATCTTGTGGATTCTACTATAGATCAAAACCTTTCATAAAGACGCTTCATAGAATAAACACCGTTCAAACCTTTGATTCCTTTTGGTACCTTTTCTTTCTTCGAAGAGAAATAGTGTTTGAACTGTTCATAGCATCTGTGTACAAATACCTTAGTCCCTATTACGCCACTGTCATTAAAATACCTGGTTCTGGATCTGAACCTGTCAACACGATTTATCTGGAAACCTTTTGCCCTCTCTTTCTCAACGCTCAATAGAGATCCCTTTTCATATACATATTCACGGTACTTTCTCAGCTTCTCATCATCCGCCTTCACACTGAATTCCCTTAAACCAAAGTCTAAAGAGAGAAGACCATCATTGTTCTTCGTCTGTATATGATACCCTAAGGAGCACCAGCGATACTCTTCCGGTCTGTCGCATATTCCTGCGCGGATAGGGTTAAGATCAATATACGCCATACAGTTGATCAAGGTCTCTCCATTATCAACGAGAACGCTTTTGAACCTGTCAGACCAGAAGAATCCTTTTCTATGATGGAGTCTGTTATAAAATCTGGAGAATCCCTGCTTGATTTCCCTCACATACTCAGACAGGTTCGACCACTTTTCTCTGAAAAAGGGGATCTGTCCATCAGTGAATTCTCTTTTATTCTTTCCATAGTATAACTGAAACCGTCGTTGTATATCGTCGTCTGAATAATTTTCCTCTGTGTGCATCCTCAGTACAAGATGAAAATGGTTTCCCATGAGACAAAAGCCGAGTACTTCAGCAAAGTATACTGAGCTCAGTCGCTTGATGAGTTTGAGCAAGTATTCTTTTTCGATATTTCCGATTACATATCCGTCAAGTGCCGTTCTCGATATAACATGATAGACCATATCCTCTCCCTTGACGATCATCCTGGCAATTCTTGGCATGTAGCTTCCTCCTCTTTGAATTCTATGTTTTCTTATTCGTTTTGTATCATATGTTGTAGATTCAATCAAGTATTATTTGCCTGTCCCTTTTATTCCCCTTTTATTCCCTCTTTTATTCCTTTTATTCCGAGCCTCACCTAGCCGTTATCTGAAGAAGCATGGAATCCTTTCACCCGAATTTACGCAAGAGGCATTGCTTTATCCTCCACTTAAACCATGAGAGCGAACCTTGAAATGGGCTGACAAAAAGCAATATTTATAATGTTGCTTTATAGCATTCGAAACGGAAAAATATTGCGATTTAGCAGAATAACACCTTGTATAGTTGATTTAGATTGAGTTTTTGAAATTTGAAAAAATTGTATTACAATTTTCTTAAATATTTTATCGAGTTCAGAGAAACCCTTATATTCTACTTTTTCTGGATGATATTTTTCGAGCCTTTCTATTCCTGATCCTACAAAATCGCGTGTGGTAAGAATTTTAGGTCCAAAATCAAATTCTTCACCAGATTTCTTTCCTTCAATGATCTTATGTATATCTTTTTTAAGTTGTGAGTCCTTTTTTTTCTACTAATATTTTGGATTCCATTAGTATTGGCTTATCAAACTTTTCAATCCATCTACAATCGAGAAGAGGCCGAAGAATATAAAAATATTTTTTAGCCATACTTCTTCTCCTTTGAAATACTCACTGCAATTTCCTCTTGCAATATGTAGGTAATTATAATTACTATTTATTAAGGAATCATATCTCGGAAAAGTTTCTTTGAGAATCTTGGATATTCGCAAATCTTCTTTATAGATTATAGGAGATTGCAACCACACGAGAAGAGGGAGATTAGATTTTCTCATTAACTTGAGAGTTTTTTGCAAATCCCAGCAAGAAATGTCAAGTTTTTTATCCATTGGCCTTTCTTAAGGCCTGCTGAATAAGCGTTAATGAGTTGATATATTTATTTATATGTGTTAATAGGTTGGCCGAAAGTGCAAGCAATTTTGCATGTTTCTTCAAAAACCCTTGCACCAATCGGCGGAA
>JAXHVA010000157.1:0-7743 GCA_034189035.1 Thermodesulfobacteriota bacterium | reverse complement strand
TTTCGTCATCTCATCGCCAGACATTAAGATTCAGCTTAAGGTCTGTATTGTCAAAGATCGATTTGATTTCATACTTCACCATCGGGTAATGCAGAACGAAACCGATGATGGTGTTGCTGTTCCGATAATTCTTGAAGCCAAAGAACATTTTGGTAGTCTGAGCAGCTGCAGTTTTGATAGAGAGTTCAACAACCCTCACAAACAAGAGGAACTCATCAGGATATTGGACAATGCGATACTCCCGCGTAAAGGGAAGTTCAAGTAAGCCGCTACGCGGCAGATTAACTCTCTGCAATCATTCTTTTTTGATCACATGACTCATGGTATCTTCATACCGGCTTGCAGGTCGGTATCTTCTACCCGACAAGGTTAAACGAAGAAAGGAAGATCCCATGAGCAATTTAATCTAAACGTTTTAAGGAAGATCTCCAGTTAGCCGGTTATGCAAAAAGAAGTACTGAATCCTATGTCGGTTCGGTCCTTCGTTTACAGCGCTTTTTCAATAAACCATTAAAAGATATCACAGAAGACGATCTGTGTCAATATTGGCTTTGTTTTCAGGCAGAATTCGGCTGGAGCGCGGCATCACTACGAATCAGTCGGGTATTCAGCATTTTTTCACCAGGACTCTTGTCCGGTCCTGGAACATTTTTAATGAAATAAAATGGAAGCGTGAGCAGACGCTTCCTACCATCTTAAGTCTTCAGGAAGTAAGAAAGATTATTTAAGCTCTTCCCACCTTGTAAAGTCATACGTTTTATCTGACCTTATATTCCCTGGGACTTCGTCTTAGGGAACCAGCAACACTTCAAGTCGGGGACATCCTCTCCGATTGAGGTCTGGTTCACATTCATGAGGGAAAAGGGGCCCTGGATTGGATGGTCCCTTTACCCAAAATCACGCTTTTGACTTTACGCAAATTCTATAAAACCCATCGCAACCCTCAATGGATTTTTCCTGCCCTGGGTCATGATGGAGAAAAAGATACGCAATTTGCAAAAACCCGTGTCAGCGACAGCGGCTTACAGGGGGGTTTTACAACGCACATTAAAACGTCTGGGCTTTAAAAAATATATTCATCCGCATGTTTTTCGCCATGCTTATGCAACTCACTTGCTGGAAGCCAATATTCCCATACGGCATGTCCAAAAAACCCTGGGCCACAAAACATTACAAAGCACCATGGTTTATCTCCATGTTACCACACAGGCACAAACCGATTCCCATGCAAGAATCTCCCAGGTGATCCAGGGGGTGTTGTCATGAGTGCTATTCAAAAAGTCTTTCAAATATATGGGCCAAACTATCCGGCTCTTTATGGAAACCGAATACTGCACATCCATAAAAAAGCCATTCAGGATATCATTGATTGCCGCAGTGGCTCTTTCGGTATGATTGTTTATGGTTGTAATGACTGTCATACATTACAGTCCATTGCCTGCTGCTGCGGAAATCGGCATTGCCCAACCTGTCAGCATGATAAAGCGGATCAATGGCTCCATAAACAGATGGAAAACTGCCTACACATTATTTCCAAGAAAGTTAACCCAAGACAAACGGTTTATCGGCTCAACTCGAATCGGATATCTGGCTGTGCTCCATACCTGGGGAAACATGCTGCAGTATCACCTCATCTAACCTGGTTATCCCGGGTAGAGCCTTATCTGAAAAAAAAGATCTATGGTTATTCTCAAGACAAGACCTATTCGTCCACACCAAACCCCAGGCCAATATCTTCAAAGCTAAGCTCAGGGATACTATCAAAAAGGCTCAACTCTTCGATAAAATGAACCCTTCCGTGTGGAATCAACAATGGGTTGCCGATAGCCAGTTAGTGGGAAAAGGGCAAAACTGCCTGTGCTAACTTTAAAGGTATGTGTTTCGTGTGGCCATCTCTATTAACCGCATCAAAAGCATTGAAAACGGTATCATTAAATTTCTATGTAAAGATCGCCAGAAAAAAATATGGAAAACCATGACCCTTGACGCCATGGAATTTATCCGAAGATTCCTTCAGCATATCCTGCCAAAATTATTTTATGAAGATAATATACTAGGCTTTCTCAATTGTAACAGTTCCGTCTCGATTGAAAAAATACGTCAACTCATTTCATTCATCCATGATGTTCTCCGTGAGCTCTTATCCAAAATTCCCGAATATAAAAAGAAAGGAGTGAATTGTACCTGCTGTGGAAAGGCTTTAAGCTTTATTGCCTTTTTAAAGCCCCCTCTCAGATGAGGACCTTCCTGATAAAATTTATACATGTTAAAAAACTATCAATTATTTACTCCACAAAAGAGACTCAAAAAATTAAGGGTATACTCTTATAATACCCGTGTGCCAAAATGCTGATTCTTTACCATTTTAACCAACAATTTTTTACTACAATATATGCCTTGATTTTAGATTGATGCTCGTTTTATAGCTTTTTTATGAATCTTTCCCCTGATCCGCCCTTCAAGCCCATCCTAAAATAACGACCTTTTCCCCTATAACCCGCGGCTTCTTGAACCAAGGATTAGTCTCGAGCTCTCGTTCTTCGACTCGGAACTAATCCTTTATTTTGTTAGCCGCGCTCACGCAGCAAATAAAGTATTAATTACAATACATTAAATTGGTTGCTTATGGGTATAACGTCTAATGCAATACAAGGATCATCTCCAATTACCCACGCATCACTTCCCGCTACAATTTTAAACGCGAATCCCAGCTCAATTTCCGCTTCATTGCCGGATGGATCTTTGACCATCATACGTCCAGAAATTACATAGCCAATGTGATTCTCAGAGTCTTTACCAGTTTGTGCACCAGCATGCAAAGACCAACGCCAACATGGTTGATATGTCCCAAATCCTATAACAACAGTTTGAAGGGCTACATAGGAGAGGGTACTACTATCAATAAACTGGCAGTCAAACCACCAGTGTTTTTTAGAATCTTTGCCAGGCCGTCGATTTTTGGCAATTCGTATCTATAAAAACACTGCATTGTATAGATTTTACCTTGTAAAAGGAAATGTCCCCTCCAGAAGCCCCATTGTTTAAGGCTTTATGTGCGGTTATTCCTTGGATAAGCCACTGCCAAGCTACACTAATAATACTGAAGAATTCAAGGTAAAGTGTAGTATCAGCCAAGAACTCAACGATTTTGCCAGCTGCAGCTAAGCTTGTTAAATATTATGTTACATTATCGAAAGTATTGAGAGTAGCGGTAAGTTCCTTTCTGTGCAATAGGTTGAAATCCATTAATTTTCTCTATATAGATTTGAAAAGCCTGCTCATTTTTCATCACCACTTTACGCCCCAGCATGTCCATTCCCTGAATTCCTGTTGTGCCTTCATGAATGGGATGAATTCGCATATCGCGAAAATACTATTCTAAAGGGAACTCATCGCAATAGCCATAACCGCCCAAACATTGAATCCCCTGACTCACTGATAGGATACTCATCTCAGAGGGGCAGGTTTTTTCTACTGGGGTCAATAAATCCAACAAGAGGAAGTTTTTTTCCTTTTCTTCGCCTTCTAGCACCCTGTCTATTCAGAGAGCTTACTGCACATGAATAAGAGACTAAGGGATCTGTTTATGATCGCTCGCTGGAAAAGCAGCATCCTTTTTACATCTGCATGTTCAATGATAGGAATTTGTGATGTGGAAGGGTCTTTTGATGAAATCTGACGTCCTTGCTGGCATTCCTTTGCATATTCTAATGACCCATAATACGCTGCTGCTGACATTTCTGCAGCCATCATTCCAATGCCTATTCGAGCCTCGTTCATCAGGGTAAACATATATTTCAAACCCTTATGTTCTTCGCCAATCAGATAGCCGAAGCAATCATCATTCCCTCCAAGGCTCACTGAGTAAGCAGGGTTCCCTTATAGCCCATTTTATGATAGATTACTGTCACATGTACATCATTAGAAGTAACTGTTCCATCCGGCCTTAAGCGCTTCTTGGGAACAAGGAAAAGGGAAATTCCCTTGACTCCTTTTGGTGCGCCCTTTATCTTACACAACATCAAGTGGATAACATTTTCAATTCATTCATAATCCGTACATGAAATGAAAAGCTCTTGTCCTTTTATTCTATAATCCCCTTTTCCAGTTGGTTCTGCTGAGGTGCGGATATCTGATAAAGAGCTTCCTGCTTGTGGTTTTGTCATGACCATTCTTCCTTGCCATTCACCGTTAAACTAATTTAGGAATGTAAGTTCTATAATCTCCTTTGAACCAAACCGTTCTAATAGATGAATCCCTGCACTGGTCAAAAAAGGAAATGCACTTGCTGGGAAATTCGCTGCGGCAAGGATGTATCGGCAGGCACCAGATACCATAAGGGGTAATTGCTGACCACCAAGTTCATAATGGGCACTTGTTGCAATCCAACCGCCTTCCCCACAAGCCTTCATTATTTTTAGAACAGAAGGATGGACTCTTACTTTCCCGCCAACAAACTCCGGTGGATTCTTATCCATTTCCTCAAGACATGGGCGAAAAACTTCCTTACCCAATTTTATGCCAGCATCAAGCACCATATCAAAGACTTCCTTTGATTGCTCTGCATAATATGGATACCTAGTCAGGGATTCTACGTCGAAAATTTCATAAAGCGTTTTTTAAAGGATTTTCTGACTCAAGTGTTTGATGTACAATCGTTCGGTTTGTGTAAAAACACATAATTAGCATGGCTGTTCAAGAAAGTCATGAGGAATTGCGAGGTCTAGAAAAATCTTTTTTCAGATGGCCTTCTTTCTGGGACATATTCGTGAGGTATCTTCTCTTCATTCCATGATTTTGATACATAGAGACTGCAATAACAACTGCCATACTCCTTCACGTCCGGCTCCCTATATACACACGGACAGATAATGTCTATGTCTTTTTCTCTGTCTCCGGTTGCAAGCCTGCACGGGCATGACATATATCCATAACGTCCTTTATTCGTAAGGAGGGCATCCAGAAGCTCAAAAACCCTCTCTCTTTCCTTATTGAAGAAGAAGCCCTTTTTTTCCTGTGCTTTTTTCAATAGCTCATAAAGCTTTTCTAATTCACTCATAGGTGTAACGCCTCCCTGATCTCTTCTTCTTTGTAACCTACAATAACCCTATCTCCAATTGTTATTGTCGGGAAAGTACAACTTGGGTTCAGTTTCTTTACTTCTTCGATAATGGCTTGCCTTTCATCCCCATCGAGCAGATCCACGTCTTCAAAATCAAACTTTATATGACAATCGTTCAAAAGCTTTTTTGTAGCTTTACAATGGCTGCATGTGCTTAATGAGTATAATTTTACGGGATCATTCATCTTTACCTTCCTTTTTTTACAATGGATACAGGAATGTAAAAGCCTTTTTTACCACAGAAATTAAACAAGCTGAATTAACTCCTCCTTTATATAAAAAGGGAACTTAATATCACATTTCCGATCTTCAACTGCCTTTAGATCATGCCCCGGCCAATTCATTCCATAATAACGGTTAAATTTCTACACTCTATTTATGGTTTGATAATGCTAGGAAAAACGCTGGGTGAGACTAAAAAAACGAATATTGGTATTAATCAATATGTCTGTCTTCACTAGAAACTACTGAATATAGATCCTCACTCAAGTTTTCAAAACCTTTTACCTATGACGCATATTGCGTCAACACCTACAAAGTTGGTCCCATCGTATGTCTTGAAATTCACTATTACTTTAATCCGACCTGGAGAGCTGACTCTCAGAACGGATTTTCTATCAAATCTCACTTTAAGGTCCTGGATACCATCTTTGTCGTAATCCCCGATTGCAAATGAGTCAACAGTCCTCAAGGGCGGATCGAGCGGGATGTTGTCAATATTAACTAAAGCGATAGTCTCGGAGTCAATATCAGCCACGTCGTAATTCTGAGGAAGTTCAATAAAAAGAGTTACAAATTTCCCCTTACTTTTCAAATAAAAGATGCCCGGATGAATATCTATTGTGCATGGTTCACTCAATGTCAACAAAGTATCGGCTACATCCAGGCTGGTAATTATATCAAAACGAGGAAGTGGGATAGTAGTATTATCTGCTTTATCTAGCCAACCTTGAGCATAAGCACCCATTACATACTTGTAAGAATGGGTTGGGTCAATATAGAAAGTTCTAGAAAGACTTCCCAAAGGAGATTCCTCGCTAGTTAGAAAAAGACTGCCGACAACCTGATCGATGTCTAGGTCGATAAGTAAGAGATCTATCCACCCTTTTGACAAATTATTACCGGACTCTTTTGACAAATTATTACCGGACTCGATTGAAAAATCATAATCTAAAGCAATTTTCAAGGCTGTCGAACCTGAAAATAAATCGCTTTGCCCCTTAACATAACCGAAGGAGGACCCAGAGATAATATGATTCCAAGTTTCTGGAATAAAGCTATAACTTCCAAAAATATCTGTAAATAGAGAATCGCTCATTCCTCCAAAAATATCCATAAACACAGGACCTGAGTCTCCAAAATCGATAATAAAAAAATCTCCAGGTGCTAAAGGGGAGGAGTCGACATTAGTATTCACCCATGGTCCTACTTGAACAATAGTATCGTCAAGATTTGTATAGACATATTCCACTTCCCAGTAATAGTATAACTCCGATATTGGAACATCCATTGTATGTGCCTCTGTGCTCAAGAAAGTAATAAGTTGAAATATTATTAAGAGAAGAAAAGTCTTTTGCATAGGTCAGCTCCCTTTCAAGCGGATTCTTCGTTTATTTTTGTAAAATAAGATATCAAGACAAAAAATTGACTTTTGATTTACATAAAAAAGAGCAATGCTGACAGTCTTTACGCTCTACGCCAACACACCGTACAAATGCAGAAAAAGTTGGTAATTAAAAGTAAAAAACGGCTAGGCTTGCACTCGGGAAGAACCGATACATCTTTTATATCGTTGCGCTTCAAAGATAACGAGTCTAAAAGTCACAGCCAAGGAACACGAGTGGATTGAATGTTATAGATATTAGTTATCGAACAACTAAATGGCTACTACCAATGTGATGAAGAAGTTAGTCACCAATGTAAGCCTCTCGGGTACATTTACCGGTTGAGATAGGATAATGGCCTTTTCTTTCAGTCTCTCTTCGCCTATACCCTTCGGCCCCCACAAACCCGGATCCCTGGCGGCAGTAGTATCTGTTTATAATTTTCGCCTTTCTTGACCTTGAACGCAATTGCTCATTGCTGAATGGGCACTATATAAAAAACTGTTTGAGGGATGAATAGATGATTACCAAATTACTATGAACTGTGTCAAGCTAATTATTTGTAATTTTTCTTTTTGATCATACAATCCCAAAATTCTTTTCAATTTAGGTATATGAGCATGAAACTCCCTTTGTGACTTTACAGAAAGGTGTGATGCGTATGTCAACCTCTCATTTTTAGTACCACTCATAAGTAGAGAGTTTTTGTGTCTCGTTTTTTAAGGTATTCATAGGGAGTCATATTATTTAAAGATTCGTGAGGGCGATCCTCATTGTTATTAATAGAACCATTCGGGGCTGATATCTCTTACCTCAGTAAGGATTCAGAAAAAATAAAGGTCCAGGATATCTTCTCTATAGGTCTTGTTAAAGCATTCAATATAAGCATTCTGAGCTGGTTTACCAGGTTCAATAAAATCGGTACTTTATGCTTCTTTGCCCATTTCTCCATGTTTCTGGACATAAACTCAGACCCTTTATCAACCCGTATTGCCTCAGGATATCCTCGCCACTGGG
>JAXHVA010000156.1:0-7798 GCA_034189035.1 Thermodesulfobacteriota bacterium | reverse complement strand
TGTACCTTTTTTAACTCTTGTTTCAACCTGTGGATCTCTTCATCCTTGGCTTTAAGACGACCTTTACCTGGAAAGGCTTTTTCCGGATCAGCTTTCTTTTCCCTTATCCAGCGCGCCAACGAACCCCTGCTGATATCCAGGCTACGCTCCACCTCTGAGACCTTGCGTCCCTCCTCGTTGACGAGGCGGATCGCTTCTAATTTAAATGTTGAATCATATTTCTTCCTCTTTTTACTCATGGATCACTCCTTTCCCTCTTTTATTTACTTGAGGCTCTTATGAGTGTCCACTAAAACGGGGTATGAATACACTTTCTTCTATTACAGACAAATCTAATATTAACGAAGAAGCCGATTTAATTGGATTTTGTTTTCCAGTTTATGCGTTTGGAATTCCACGAATATACAGGAAATATTTATTAAGTTTGCCTAAATTTAAAAATCCAATAAGTACTTTTGTGTTGATTACAGAAGGTGACTCAGATGAATCAGGTTTTTCTGTTAAGGAAATTACTAAAATTTTGAACAAGAAAGGACTTAATGTAACTTATAGTAATGTTATTCAGATGCATATAAATTGGACAGTATCAATGAATCCGCCATCAAAAGAAGAAACTCAATTGATAATCAACAGTGCCGTAACAAAATCAAAGGAAATAGCACAAGACATTCTAAATGATGTGCATCATCATGTTTTTTACTATCCATCTAGGATAGTAAATTTAGTTTCTATAAAAATTATTATTTGTTCAAATGGTTAGGCGTCAGTAATTTATGGAGAAATTCTAGAACTGATGAAACGTGTGATTCATGTGGATTGTGTGAAAAAATATGTCCAACAGATAGTATACAAATTGTAGATAAAAAACTTAAATGGGCAAAAACCTTTGAACAATTAATGCGTTGTGTTAATTATTGTCCGAAACAAGCAATTTTTCAAAAAGAAAAACAATTATTGAAGCATATAACCAATACAATTAAAATTTTACCATAAGCCACGGTAAATTCAACTTCAAAAGAACACTACTTAAAATAACTGTAGGACATGATAGGGTTTCTGGTAGTATAGGAAGTACGATTAACCTTACACCCAGAAGGAGCCCGCCATGCCCTATACCCATCTTACCGAAAAGGAACGATATCTTATCAGCCATTTAACATGTGCCGGGTTAAGCCTGCGCAAAATTGCTCGAAGGATAAACCTACACCATACAACTGTTAGCCGGAAATTCAGTCACAACGGGCCAGAATACGATTGTACCATTTATTGTTATTATGGACGCTAAGGCACTTAAGCGTCGTCACAAGGCACGACATCATCGCCGTCTCTCCAATCAGGATCTCGTTAACTACGTAAAACGTTTCTACGGCGGCATAATATTAGGAAGGACAAGATTCATAAAAGAGACATTGTCCAGATTAAAGGAAGAAGACTTGTGCAAGGAGGAGGACATTGCACACAGAAGGGCATTGATTGCTGCGTATAGGTTTGAAGAATTCATTGATAGTATCTGTATGAGCCTAAACATACCGCAGCATGATCTCTTGGGCAAAAAGAAGAAAGAACAGAGAAACATAGTCATCTATCTGCTAAAAAGTATACAGGCCTTACAAACAAGCAAATAGGACAGCAGCTTGAAAATATTAGTTATTCAACTGTAGCCAAAGTGGATTAGAGATTCTCTGAAGAATTAAGGCAAGATAAGGCGTTAAATGAGAAGGTAGAGGGAATTATATCCAATTTGTCCCTTGTCAAAGGTTGCCATAGTTCCTCCTGTTCCTCGTTCATTTGCCTTCCTCCGTTCCTCCCGCAACCGCAGGAGTAATTGGCCTATCAAGGAGTTACTACCTATGCTGAATAGATCCGAATTTCTATATCAACGGCATCTGGAAATCTGGAAAGATCAAAACAAGCATATTAAGCGAGTTATTCTGGCAACGCTTATTTTTGGATTTTTAATTCTAATTCGGGTTCTTATTCCATTAAATGAGAAAACGCTCCAGATACAAGATAAGGTCAATAATATCAACAATGAAATAAAAGTCCTGGAAAAGAATAATGAGTCCTCATCAAAACTTAAAGATTCATTTAGCGAAGTAAGAAAATTCATTCAAGATCAACCGTGGGAACGGGAAAAAGAAAATCTAATCCGAAAATTTCGCACACTCAATCGTAGTAACCGAAATACGGATCCGCAGGGAGTTGCTGATAAGTCTATTGAGCGTATTGTGTACGACCTGAGAACTTCAATCATTCAACCTCTCGAAAGAATATTCGTCGAGGATTCAGCTGCCTTAGAATTCTTCCCTGAAATCAGGAGAAAAATAGACGAATTTTCGTCATTTATAAATAGCTGGGAAAGCAACCATCTGGGAAGAAACTGGTTTGGAACCATTTCCGAAAAAAATATTGAAATGTATCGGTTGACCCAGGACGTGAACCAACGCACGGATCGATTATCGGCAACCCTCAATTCGAAAATTAATAGCGTTACGCAGAAAATTAGCAGTCGGCAGGAACAGATTGAGCAATTGAATAAGAATGTCACAGATATCCAGGAAGGATTGGAAGAGGCGCTCGAGGAAATTTTGCCGAATTGGCTTCAGGGAGTCATCCGGGTCAAGCATATGGTGCAACTCTATCCCTTCCTGCTTCTTATCATGGTCCTTTATGCTGTCTGGCTGAGCTACTCCATTACAAGACACTATAGCTTTGTAAAAAACTATATTGAATTATCAAAGGAAGATTTGTCCGACAATGCATCTGCCTCTCTTTGGACACTGACTGTGAAAAGTCGGTTCGGAATCCTTTTGACAACATTGACTTATGGGTTGTTCTTCATTATAGTGTGGATTTTGTTCGAGCGAGGATGGCGTATCTTTGTTCAATGGGCATCTGTTGCAGACAGTAACATGCTTCTGTTTCATTTATCCTCGATGCGTTTCGGAACATGGATCGGCAGACTCCTGTTTGCGTTGCTTCTATTGGGAATCGTTTTTTTAGGCAAATACCTATTTTTTAAAAAATACTCGGACAATCCAAGGGATAAGCATTGTGTTAATCCGAATTTCTCACAGGGTTAACTGCTGGAGCGTTTGGAGTTGTACCCCAGTTTTGTAAGTTCACAAACAAGCAAATCCCGATGTTTCCCTGAGGGGCAAGGGGGACATCCTATATTTTCCTTGTCAAAAGAAAAATGAACTTTAATAAATACTATTAAATTCAGCTATATATAAATTCTTGGGTTTTAAAACATAGGTATAATTAAGCATTTGGAAGACTTTTTCAATTGTTTCGGCGAATTTTTCACCTCTAAACGAATCCGTACATAATCGATATCAGTATCTAATGCCTCTTGCTCAAGCAGGGTAATCAATCATCCTTTATATCAGGTTGCAAGATTCAGTGAGAGGCCAGGTATTATCCCCCCCCCTGAGGTCAAAAAAACTGCCTTCACAACCATGATCGGGTTCTCGCCGAAAGTATTCGTATAGAGTTCTTAGTCTATCTTTAAATAATCAGGATTAGATGGTTCCTTTTTCTTCATGAGTATCCAGGCAATGATAAAAGCTTGACAGCCAGTTTAACCCCTATTTTGGTCTTAATACCTTTCTCTCTTTCCCTTTCTTGAAAATAACCGGAGCAACATCTAATTTTTTTCTACTTCGATCAGCACTGAGATCGAATCCAGCCATCTTGAGAACCTGTCGACCATTATTAAAACGAAACGGATTTCCAATTAATTAAAAGGGGCAGACAAATAATATTTTACTCATACCTCATGTTCGGCTCTCACCAGCATCTTCAGACTGCTAATTCAACCCTTTGATCAAAAAAGGAATCTTTACAATATCTATAGATATTGTGATAGGGTAAAACAATCGCAAAGCGACTAAAGGGTTTTATTCGTCATCCCGCTCCAGTCCAAACGCCCCCCTACTCTACTCTTGACTACTCTTAAAACTATAAATTTTCTGGCGGGACAATGGATAAAACCCTATATGTTTGCGCTCTGTTATGAAGAATGAGGGACATCCTGTATGCTACTATATGCTATTTACAGTTATCGCCTATATGTTACATACCTCTTTTTAAAATAAAGCATATATGACAAAAACAAGCTTACCAAATCAACTATACATTCAGCTGGCTAAATCAACCCATACAACCCAATTCACCGAAAAATCCTTTACAATCCCCATAGATATTGATAGGCTAATATCAAAGTGGCTCAGTCTAACTGGGTCTTATACATCATCCTGCTCCTCATCAAATGATTTCTTTACAAAATTTAAATAGTGGAACTTTGTAGAGATTATTTATGATTTGAAACAACAACCACCTCATTATGAATTCTCTTTAAATTGTAAGTTTTGGGAAAACAAAAAGGATATTCACATGGGTGTTAAACAATAAGAATGGCTGAAATAAGCTGATTGTGATATAGAAACCGCTGATTTTATGCATTGCAATGGTCGTTATTTCTATGCTGCATGTATCTTTTGTCCATTGAAAAAACTCTGAAAGGGTTCTATTTCGATGTTCTAGATAAGGTGTCACCAAAACACATAATTTGCTTTATCTGTTGAATAAGATTGGCAAAAAACCTGTATTTACGAGCTAAAACCTCTGGAATTTTCACTTCGTGCATGCCCTTTTTTCGGTCCTCTTCGTACTGGTGGTGCTGGCCGCCCAGATGCTGATATATATTGCTTTTGAGGGATACAGGAAATAGAACACGCGATCTTTATCACCCTTCCCAGAGTACACTGTTATCTCATTGCGATCAAATGAAAGATCCTGGACTCTCAGCCGAGTAGCTTCAGATAGCCGCATGCCCGTGCCGTATATCAAATGAGCGATCAGGTGTCCTCCATATCGTCCATTCGAACCAACAGGGCTTTCACCTCCTGACGGCTCAGCACAATGGGAAGACGCTTTGGAAGGCGCGCCCGTAGAAAATCACTGAAATCCCCCGGCTCTTTATTGAGAATCTTACGATACAGAAACACAATGGCATTGAGTGCTTAGTTCTGAGTGCTCACTGCAACACGCTCGTTGATTGCCAGGTGAGAGAGGAATTAATCGATTTCCGGCCCGCCCATATGAGAGGGCTGTTTGTTGTAGTGATAACCGACAAACCTCTGATCCCTTGAACATAGGCTTTCTCAGTCTTAAGGGCATAGTGCTCCATGCGCAGGGCTGTGGGGGGTTCTCTGTCAAGCGCATCCCTCTTTACTGTAGAGGCAGAGCTTCGCTTTTGCGGCATGGACACCACCAACGGCTTGTCAAGGACACAAGGGGTTAATATCCGTGCCTCAGACCCGGACGCAATCGACTATCTCGAATTCGGTCAAAAAAATCTCTTTTCTATAGTGCTTAACAACTCGGGCTCTGTTTCGGCCCTGTCTTTCCAGAATCAAAGGCAATGCCCCCCCCCAAACTTCTTGTAGTAAAATCAAATGCATCTCTGGCCTGTATCACTTCCCAGTCTATCACATGATCATGAGCAGTCAGAGCGCTGAGGAATACCTCGATTTCTACTCCCTATCGAATACAATATTATATGAACACAATAAAGCACAACTTATTTGTATTGTATTTCATTATCTTTTCCTGTTGCACTTAGTGTTTCAATATCATAAAATATTTGATGTAGGCATTGTATACTATTATTTTACCACAATATCTATGCGTCACGGTAACGCGGCGTTGAATTCGTCCAATGGCTCATCGGCGCTGTGTATGCATTGCGCTAACAAGCCAATCGATCAACAGCCATCAGTTCATCCACGAGTAAGCTCGCACCTGGCCGAATGACAGTTGCTCAACGCTGCATTCGACTAAAAATTAAGCCAATTGATCAATGCACTTTAAAACTATCAGCGAATCCAACATATTACCAAACGGAACAATGCAATGAAGATTATTTTCAGTGAACTTATTCATTTAATAACGAAAAAACAAGAGCGGAACATTTGGCTGTTAATAAAATTTTTCATCTCTCTGATTGTAATGGTTACATTCTACAGCATTCTTTTTCACTTTTTGATGGTATTTGAAAACCGAGAATTCAGTTGGATTACTGGTTTTTACTGGACGTTAACGGTTATGTCCACCCTTGGTTTTGGTGATATTACTTTTACCACTGATCTTGGCAAGATTTTCTCAATTGTTGTCCTCATGTCGGGGATCGTGTTTCTTCTCACTATGCTTCCTTTTATATTTATTCAGTTCTTCTATCTGCCGTGGGTAGAAGCCCAGGCCAAGTCCAGTGCACCGAGGCGATTGGCCGAGGGCACTAAAAACCATGTCATCCTTACAAGCTATGATCCAGTTACGATAAACCTGGCAGAAAAATTCCGCCAGTATAATCATGAATACGTTATCATAGTAGAGGATGTGCACCAGGCCTTGAATCTTCAGGATTTAGACCTCTGTGTGGCGGTGGGAGAATTGGGTGATTCAAAAACGTACCGTCAATTGAAAGTTGAAGATGCCGCCCTTGTAGTCGCCAATGTCAACGATATGATGAATACCAACATCGCCTTCACAGTACGTGAGATTTCTCAAAAGGTTCCTATCGTTGCCAATGCTGATCTCGACGAGTCGGTAGATATTCTTGAACTATCTGGTTGCACATATGTATTTCAATTCACTAAAATGCTAGGACAGGCATTGGCACGCAGGGTTCTTGGTACCACCACCAAGGCAAACGTCATCGGAAATATTGAATCCCTCCTGATCGCGGAGGCCACAGCCATGAGGACTTCTCTTGTAGGCAAAACACTTCAACAAAGCGAGTTGCGTGAAACAATCGGAGTCAATGTGGTTGGTATATGGGAACGGGGCCTATTTATAATGCCCACTGCTCAAACTCTTATCAATACGACAACCGTTCTTCTACTAGCCGGTTCCGCTGAGCAATTCAATGAGTATGACAAAAAGTTAGGCAGAGATATAAAACATCAGGCTCCAGTATTGATCCTGGGAGCCGGCAGAGTCGGTCAAGCTGCAGGAGATGCCTTGCTTGAGCGAGATATTGATTACCGGATTATAGAAAAAAAACAAGGTATTATTCGCAATGAGCGCTATATCCACGGGAGCGCCGCCGATATTAATACGCTTATGCAGGCTGGAATCAAGGATGCCCCTTCGATCATTATCACTACCCATGATGACCCAACGAACATTTACCTAACTATTTATTGCCGTAGGCTGCGCCCTGATATACAAATTATCAGTCGAGCAAGTATTGAAAGGAATATATCCAAGCTACATGCTGCTGGTGCGGATCTAGTCATGTCTTATGCTTCAATGGCCACCAACACAATCATCAATCTGCTAAAACCTGATGAGTTGATAATGCTGGCAGAGGGGTTAAATATATTTAGTGTTATTGTGCCCCTGTCTTATGTTGGCAAATCTCTCGCTGAAAGCCAAATTCGTACACAGACTGGTTGCAATGTGATCGCCATCAACGATCAGGGGATAAAGAGCACTAATCCAGGTCCTTCTTACCGTTTTAGCGAAAATAGTGAGCTTATTTTGATTGGCAGTGCGGATGCCGAAAGCCGATTCTTTAAACTGTATTCGGAAATGAAAAAGATCAAGGCTTCTTAAGCATATTGGCTTATTACCGCGACGCTTAGGTAGGAGAAGGGGGCCATTATATTTCCCCGAAAAAGTGGACACGGTGTTAAGCCGCCATTTTGAAGACCTCGTATTGACAAGGGTTCATATACTGTAAAGCCGAATGACGACGTTGTCTATTATAAAATAATTCGATGTAATCGAA
>JAXHVA010000155.1:0-8025 GCA_034189035.1 Thermodesulfobacteriota bacterium | reverse complement strand
AAAAAGCGCTGCCGTATTGTCTCGGCAGGGGCAGCACCTTTGGTTATCTTTACCTCTTTGGGGCTTTTGAGATAGCCTTGCGCAACCCGACGAATGCGATCGGGCATGGTGGCAGAGAATAATGCCATTTGTCGTTTCATGGGCATTTGTTTCAGTATCCACTCCACATCATCGATAAAACCCATGTGCAACATCTTATCAGCCTCATCTAAGACGAGATAGCTCAACCTGTTTAGTTGCAAAGTGCCTCTTCTTATATGATCCATGACTCGGCCGGGTGTGCCCACGATTGCATGCGGGCCACGCGCCAATTCCCTCAGTTGGAAACTGTAACTTTGACCGCCGTAGACAGACAGCACACGGAATCCCTTGAGATAACGGGCATATTTCTCCAGGGCCTCTGTCACTTGATTTGCCAGCTCACGTGTCGGGGTAAGCACCAGGGCCTGCGGCCCTTTCAGTTTCAAATCGATATGTGACAGCATGGGGAGGCCAAAGGCCGCTGTTTTACCAGTACCGGTTTGTGCCTGCCCTAAAAGATCATCTCCGTGCAAGAGATGGGGAATACTCTGTGTCTGGATTGGAAATGGGATCGTATAATTGGTATCTTTAATTGCCTGTAAAAGAGGGGCTGTCAGTCCTAGTTCTTCAAAAGTGTCTGGCATAATCTAATTTATTCCTGTATTTACTGGTAAATGTTCCCTCATATTGTATCTGATACGTTATCGGTTGAAATCCTAAACAAAGAAGGAAAAGAGCGCTCCTAAAATAAAAACCTACAAAATAGATAAAGCCTCCATAATGATATGAAAATGATCAAAAGCACTTTCATACCATTATGGAGGCTTTATCTCAAATTTGAATTGTATCAAAAGCCTTGCTAAAAAGCAAGAAAAAACACTCGATACCCTGAAAAATAAAGGCTTGACAACACGTATACAATAACGTACTCATTATTTCGATCTGTGTTGCCCCTAAATATTTTAGAACGTTCAATTTCCAGAGTTATGCCAGGCGCGTCTATTCTCGATTTCCTCGGCAAGATTAAAAGCTAACTTAAATAACGATCCTTTGTAAATTGTAAAACTAAAGGGTGCCTCACATATCTACCATAAGGGAGAAAAAGAGACAAGTAATCATACATTAAACAGGAAGTTTACTATGTCACCGTCCTTTACCTGGTAATCCCTGCCCATCACATATAATTTGCCGGCCTTTTTTACTTTGTCTTCACTGCCCAACTCAATAAGGTCTTCAAATTTTATCACCCCAGCCCTGATAAATCCCCTCTCCAGGTCCGAATGTATAATTCCGGCAGCTTCAGGAGCAAGAGAACCTCTTCTTATCAGCCATTGTCTGACTTCATCTTTCCCTACAGTGAAGAAGGAGATTAGGCCCAGCGCATTCATACACAATTTTGACAACTGGTTTATCGCAGACTCTTCGATGCCTGCATCTTCCATAAACTCCTTCCTTTCCTCCCCTGCTTCCAACAGAGCAATCTCTCCTTCCAGCTTGGCTGCTATCCGGATTATATTTATTCCGTGTTCTGAATATTTGCTATGCAACCTGTCCTGCGCCTCTGCATATTCCGGCAAGTAGTCGGATGTATTAAGCGCTACGACCATCTCCTTCATGGTAATGAAGGGGTAGCCGTTTACGAATTTCATATCTTCATGCGATATGTCCATTATACGCAAGGGAAGATCAGATTCCAGATGTCCTTTGAACCTCTTTAAGAGTGCTTTTTCCCTTTTTTGCCGGCCTGTAATCCCTCCCTTCGTATTTTTAGCTATTCTTTCCAGGCGTTTTTCTGTAAAGATCAGGTCATGGAGAATGAATTCATCCTCTATCTCTTTTATGTCTCTTGCCGGATCAATAGAACCGTTTACATGGTAAATTGTATCATTTTGAAATACTCGGACCACATGACATATTGCATCGAAGTTTGCCGCGTCTTTGAATATGTCCTCTTCTTTCATCACCTGACTGTTAAGGTCAGGTAAGAGTTCCATTAATATCTGGGCAGGCGCCCGCTTCCTGGGATCGTAAAGCTCCACTAAGACGTCGAATCTGGTGTCTCTAATATCCGCCGTGCCCCGAGCAGATTTCATACAACGCCCTTCCACATAGGGAACAATGCCTGTCAGGAGCTGAAAAAATGTTTTTTTGCCGCTCTGGGGGAATCCGAGTATTCCAATTTTCATATTTTTTACCTTAAAGAGAGGGAGCTATTTATTATCTATTTCCTTTGTTTTAAAGAACTTAATTTCAGGCCATTGTTCCATGCAAAAACTGAGTTGCCATTCACTTGCTGTAAGATAGACCTTTCCGCCCTCGATATCTCGCACAATGTTTGCCCTATTTTTCTTCTCAAACTCTTCCATCATTTTGGGATCGTCACATTCGATCCAGCGTGAAACTTTATAATCAAGAGGCTCGTAAACAGCATCTACGCCATATTCGGATTTCAGACGTTCTATTGTGATGTCAAACTGCAGCATTCCCACGGCGCCCAGGATATAGGAGTTCCCGTTAAACGGTCTGAAGACCTGAACAGTCCCCTCTTCTGCGAGCTGAATAAGCCCCTTTTGAAGATGCTTTACCTTCATTGGGTTCTTAAGGATTACTGTTTTGAAAAACTCAGGGGCAAAATTGGGAATTCCACAAAACTTCAAGTTCTCTTTTTCTGAGAACGTATCGCCAATCTTTATAGTGCCATGATTATAAACGCCTATGATATCGCCCGGATATGCTTCTGCTACATTTTCACGTTCATTTGCCATGAAAATAATGGCCTTTGAAAATGTTACATCTTTTCCGATTCTGTGATGAGAGACCTTCATTCCTCTCGCAAATTTCCCTGAACATATCCTTATAAACGCTACTCTGTCTCTGTGCGCCGGATTCATGTTCGCTTGGATTTTAAAGGCAAAACCTGAGAAAGGTTCCTCATAGGGAGAGACTTCACGCGTAAAAGCAGCCCTGGGGCCTGGACATGGCGCCATTTCTACAAATACATCCAACATCTCCTTTACGCCAAAATTATTAATAGCGCTCCCGAAAAAAACAGGGGTCTGGTTACTTTTAAGATAATGGTGAAGTTTAAAAGAATCCGCAGCGCCTTCGATCAATTCAATATCCTCTCTTAACTCGTCTGCCTGACTTCCTAAAACCTCATAAAGTTTTGAATCGGAAAGGTCATTTATTACAATCCCTTCCCTACTGTTCGTCTCCTGGCCGGGTGTGAAAAGATGAACCTCTTTTTTGTGTAAATTGTAAACTCCCTTGAACCTCTTTCCCATGCCGATGGGCCAGGAAAGTGGTATACACTCAATCTGCAGCTTATCCTCAATATCATCAAGAACATCAAGGGGCATCATTCCTTCTCTGTCCAGCTTGTTTATAAAGGTAATAATGGGGATGTTGCGCATACGACAGACTTCCATCAGCTTCTCTGTCTGGGGTTCAACCCCATGGGTGTTGTCAATTACCATAAGGGCACTGTCAACTGCAGTAAGAACCCTATAAGTATCCTCAGAAAAATCCTTATGACCGGGAGTGTCAAGAAGGTTTATCTCAAAGTCCCTGTAATTAAATTTCATCACAGATGTGGTGACTGAGATGCCCCTCTCCTTCTCTATCGCCATCCAGTCACTTGTTGCGTATCTTTCCGACTTGCGGGCCTTTATTGCTCCTGCCAGTTGAATGGCTCCACCATAAAGAAGAAGCTTTTCAGTCAAAGTAGTTTTACCTGCATCCGGATGGCTTATAATACCAAAAGTCCGGCGTCTCTCTATCTCTTTTTTGTTGTGATTCATAGTATATTGACTTTTCCTCAATTTTTGATCTTTTCTAAATTCATTGTAAATTCCATTGAGATCGTACGTCTACGATTATTCATGGGAATCTATTTTGATCTCTTGAGATTCGATACTTCCATCTTTGAAACAGCCAAATGAAGAAAAAGAATGAAAAGATCATCAAGACAAGGAATCTATTGAGATTTCAGCCACATATATCTATAGAATGGACGCTCAGCGTGTACGATTATGGCTAATCGATATGAATAATCATGTCCATAGAAAAGACTTTGATAGGTTATGCTGGAGGGACTTTCATTGGCCTATAATTGCGGGGAGTTCTTATATAATTGCCCGATCTTTGGTCTACCTTCAAAATCAAAATCCTCTGGTCTTGTTCCTTGTCTTGTTACTATCTGAAGTTCCATACATTTCTAACTGAACGTGTTGTTAGATATATCTGATTATACTATCTAAAAAATTGAAAAAAAGCAACAAGAAGGTTGGATTTCCCTTCGAAACATTACAAATGACAGATTCTTTGGCTTTGTTTTTTTATAGATAGTTTTTTTAGCTACATCTTAACAAGAAGTTTCTTTTTTAATAGTCTGATAATTAGAAACAGCATCCCTCTTTCCCCCCTTTATTCTGTTAGGGAAACGAATGCACTAATCATTTGCATGTTTCGCATTTCTCAACAGTCATGGAGAAGATAATTGTCGAGGCTTGCTCAGCAATAGGTTGGGCGATGGGTTGCCTCACGATATCTTGGAACGTATTGACCTTTCCTGAGAAGATGAAGTGTGAAGGGCTTTTCAACTCAACTAGCTCAAAACCGTCTTTGTCCATTAATTGGAACTCAAACGATGCGTCTTCAAGAACTTGGACTTACCCGATATCCTTTTAATCCCCGGCAAGGGAATATCGGAACCTAAGAAGGCTTCAGTCGTAAGTACATGACCCTTTCGGACGGAACCACCTTTTAGGCTTAGCTTCTTCCAGTCGAAGCTCTTCCCAAATTTCACAGCGGTGCCAAGGTAATATCCAGTAGAAACGCCAATTGCCAGCAGGAGTACGCTAATTCCGATAACGCTTCTATGTTCCCTCATTTTTCTTCCCTAGCGCCGCGGCTCACAGGCTGCGAGGTACGAGCGGTCCTTTGTGAAACCGCATGTTATATTTGATTTCATTACTTCCCATAAGTTCCAGAGCTGAGGTCGTCCTTCCTGCCATGAGAGAAACCATCTCTCCACAGAACTGGTGAAGTTCTGAGCTAACGTATCAACACGTTCATACTCATCAGGTGGAAAATCAACACCTACAATGACGGCCATAAGTGATGATTCAATGGGCAAGCCTATTGAATCGCCACCGTCTACTATTACAACCAATCGGTATTCATGTTCGTCACGGTAGTCCATTGATTTCAGGAAGAAATACTCATGAAAATTCGCATCTATCTGCATTCCCAATGCTTCATCAACACTATAATTGAGAATATTCCTGCACTCAATTTTCCTTGCCCTAACGAAACTCTCAAGATAATACTGATACTCCACAGTCCCATAGAATTTCTTGTTCATTTCAAATGATGACTCAAACTCCTCTTCCAGTTGCGTTCTATCGAAGACCAGGCAAATGCTGGAATGCCCTCTTCCATTGCAAGTAGGCTCTCTTGCATATTGAGACCACATCCTTGACCTAGCAAAGCCAGCGCGATAGTAGGATTCCCTATAGGGAGGAACAATATCCTTACCGAAGTCAAGCTTTTCGTCATTCCATCCACAGAAACAGAGAACCCTGGAATTATTCCTGATATAGCTACTGAATAAATCGGTAACTTCTGCATAATGCTCAAGACAAAACCTCTGCTCTGCCCCAATAAAGTCAAAACTCCACTGTTTGGATTCTCTTGGATCGTCGCACGATGCCAGGCGACTGAAATTGATCGTTTTTTCACTCAGAATCGATATCGCTGCTTTCATGCCAGTATAATGGCATACCATATTTTTATCGAAAATGTATCTATTGAACATTGCATTACCGTTCAGATCGAAAACATAACAAATAATTATATGGTTAATATCCAAGTATCATAAAAATCTTTTCTTAACAAGTAGCTTTTATTATTTTTGGTTCTTCTCCAATTTAGTTGGTGAAGAGGATTCGAGGATTCAAGGGGTAAAGTGCTTTCTTCCCAGCGATTTTATAAGTGCCTTGAGCATCCTCTCAACCTCTCCTATCCAATCTTGAAGTTTCTTCAATTTCTCAGCCTCAATGTAACCCAAGTCTCCGGCTAATACTATTTGAGTCTCTAACTCACAATTCGAACCATACGCTATATATAAAGACCGAATATAGCAGGGAGTTGTCCTTCTTCCATATCCTTCGGCTATATTCGACGGAACAGATACCGCAGCCCTTCTTATCTGCGATGTCAGGCTGTATGTTTCCTCTTTGGGAAATCTTTTTGTTATCTTGTAAATCTCTATGCAGATTTCATAAGGTCTTTGCTAAACTTTTAAGTCTTTATAGTCCCTGAGCTTTTCACTCGAATCCTCGAATCCTTGACACCTTGAATCCTCTTAAACCATCAACTCCTTTGGATATGACCCTTTTTTTTTATACTCAGTTCCATAAGCTGCTGCTTCAAAGAGACATCCAGAAAAACCACGATCCGAAGAAAAGAAGGGGCTGCCCTGAAAAAGAGTAATTCCCCCGAATTCCCTCAGGTCAAGGATCGATTGTCAAACACTTCTTCCTTAAAACCAGGAATTATCCTTTATATTGTATATCATATTAAATATGCCACAATATAAAGTATGTCAAGAAAAAACATTGAGTATTTTCGTGAAGACTGTTTCCTCTTGACGTTCGAATGAATAGAATATATTCTATTTGCATATTCTCGTCTATTAAGTAGGTACAGTATGCGGTCTACAACAATCCATATACCTGACCACCTATTGTCAAAAATAGACCAGGCAGTAAAAGAAAAGGGCATCAGCAGAAACAGATTTATCGTTCAGGCCTGTGAACGCGCATTGGATGAGAGTGCAGGTAAATGGCCGGATGATTTTTTTGACCTGGACCTGTGTGCGGAAGATCTCAAGTTGCTGAGTGAAGGTGTATCTGAGATGGAAGAAGCCATAGTTAGTTTGAGAACGAGTCGTAAGGGTTCGATTTTATGAGATATGTTCATAAATGTGGTGTTATAAAGGCGAACCTGGCCCATTTTCAGAGGATAGGCTCCCTTGAAAGTAGGCATTGGGCATGAGTCAGAGAATATTTAGAGAGTGAGGGAAATAGTCACTGGAGAATTTTCCTTGCTTTTTAGCAAGTCTTTTGATACTATACAAAATTGAGATAAAGCCTCCATAATGCTATGAAAGTGCTTTTGATCATCGTCATTTTCATATCGTTATGGAGGCTTTATTTGTTCTATAGGTTTTTAGTTTAGCCGTTCTCTTTTCCTGCTTTGTCCAGGATTTCGGCTGATAACGTATCAATTTCAATATGTGGAAACCATACCAGTAACCACAGGGATAAAGTAGATTATGCCAGACACTTTTGAAGAACTAGGACTGACAGCCCCTATTTTACAGGCGCTTAAAGACACGAATTATACGACTCCATTTCCAATCCAGGCACAGAGTATTCCCCATCTCCTGGACGGGGATGATCTTTTAGGACAGGCAGAAACCGGCACCGGTAAAACAGCGGCCTTTGGCCTCCCCATGCTGTCACATATCGATTTGGAACGGAAAGGACCGCAAGCCCTGGTGCTCACTCCGACACGTGAGCTGGCAAACCAAGTGACAGAGGCTTTGGCGAAATATGCCCGTTATCTAAAGGGATTCCGTGTGCTGTCTGTCTACGGCGGTCAAAGTTACGATTTCCAACTGAGGGAATTGGCGCGTGGCCCGCATGTGGTCGTAGGTACACCCGGCCGGGTCATGGATCATATGAAGAGAGGCACTTTGCAACTAAACAGGTTGAGCTATCTCGTCTTAGATGAGGCTGATAAGATGTTGCACATGGGCTTTATCGATGATGTGGAGTGGATACTGAAACGCATGCCCATGAAACGACAAATGGCGTTATTCTCTGCCACCATCCCAGATCCTATTCGCAGGGTTGCGCAAGGCTATCTCAACAGTCCCAAAGAAGTAAAGATAACCAGGGGTGCCACCCCTGCCAAGACAATACGGCAACGCTTTTG
>JAXHVA010000154.1:0-8126 GCA_034189035.1 Thermodesulfobacteriota bacterium | reverse complement strand
AAAAGAGTGAGAAAACTGCGAATCAAAATTCAAAACGAATTCCATAATCTCCAGACTAATTCAGATACCTCAAAAAAAATCAAGCAGGTGTATTCCTGGTACCCATATGAAAATACCTAACCGGAAATTAATGATTCGTTTTGAATGTTATAAATAAACTTAACATAACTTTGAAGGAGGCCTTATATATTATCAAATCAGTCAACCGGGCTTGAAAAAGTTCCGTTTTACTCCGTTTTTCTGGCTGGTTACTTCGTAGTGTGTGCCGGGCATGGCACAGGACTAGCGAGCTGAAAGTCGTCTTACCAGGTGTAAGCGGAGCCTAAGGTTAGGAAAAGGGTAAGGGTGTCGTCGTGAAGCGGGGGTCTGGAGGAAGTCCAATCCAAAAGTGCGGGGAGACATACAGGAAGAAGATTTGAGGTGTGGTACACTCGGGACGAGTGGGCATGTGACTATTAAGTCCTCCATCCGCAAAGGGGCGTACTTTATAAAATCCGGCGTTGTTTACGCACTGAAAGCTCTACGTCTTACCCCAGGAGGTCTGTAAAGTGTTCTAGAGAGGAGGTATGGCAGAGATATTGTGGCACAGCCGGGAAACCAGACGGCAAACAGAGAAGATAAAGTTCAGCCTGAAGCCGCTGTAATGGAATGAGATACGAGTAATCGTCTTTGATCGCTATACAAGAGTCAGCAGTGGGCATAGGAGTAGAGTAGAAACAGGCATTACTTCACTGTTGTATGGACAAAATAGGAACCCGCCATGCAATGGAAAGAGCAGGAGTCGGAAACTCTCGGCCACCCGATAGGGGAGATGGATATTATGCCCGTCTCTGAAGGCCTGAACGGTTAGAGAGAGTAAGTAGGCATTTGGGTAGTATACATTAGACCGCCGCACAAGCGTGGTCGTTTATCTGTATAGGGGAACAAATTGTGTATTGACCTGAATCAACTGAAAACTCGGCTGCTCTCAAACGGACCAGAGTAATCAACCGAACCGCCTTGGTACGTGATCCTTATGCCAGGTGATGTGAGAGGAGGGGAGTCATAAGGCTCCTTCCTATCACGATTTTGCCGCAATGTAAAAATTGACAAAGCGTACGTAATAGCGTATAATTTGAATAAAATATTCAATGGAAAGACTTATCATGCCAACATTAAATGCCACTTGAAGCAAGATCAAAGATTTATAGACTTACTTGCCACGAACCAATTATCATAAAGGGTAAGCGCGGTAATATGGTGCTTATTTCAGAGGATGATAGTCGTTCTATCCAAGAAATAATCTATCTTATGAAATATCCCCCAGGCATGCGGGAATCAACCCGGAAGGGCTTAGCCATTCCTGTTGAGGAATGCACTCAAGAAATTGACTGGTAATGTGATAAATCGTATTTACACTGTAGACTCAAATAGACGCAAAAAAGATATTCTCTGCCGGTCTTCGGTCGAAAGCTGAGCGGTTGATTGAAATCCAAGGAGAAAATCATGGTAGTGTACAATATTTTGTGTAAATATTGAGAGTGGAGAAAAGAGGGTGCTTTTCCTGTAAAAAAGGATTTAATCAGAAACATTAATAGGAAAGGAGGTGCACCCATGGAAGAGAAAATTAGTGTACCTGAGTTAATGATGTATTTGCATGGAGATTTAGGAGCAGCCTGAGAATATATTGAAAAAGCTGTGGTGGATGAGATGAGATCTATTTTCTATGCCTCCTCAAAACAGAAAGCCATAGAGTTTTTTGACCTGTTTAAACAAAGGTGGCAGCAAGACCTCCCTTCTGCCGTCAAGTTGGATAACTCTATAAAGGCGTGTCTGACGTTTTTTATCTGTCCTGAGGAAGAATGGATCTCTTCGAGAACTACAAAATCATTGAGGGTCTTAACAAGGAAATCAAACGCAGAACGAAACTTATGGAGATAGTAGTCGGAGAAAACGCCTGTTATACTCTACTGGTTTTTTATCAGCTTAAAGATGGAATTCCATTTGAGATCAAACCCTATTGGAAAAGTCCGTATGAACCTGTCCCTCCTTAAAGTATTGGAAAATAAAAAAATTTACAAAAAAAACTTGACACTACCTTTAATAATATATAAAGGTAACTATTCTAACATAATGATTTGGCTAATATTTTATGAAATGAACCAATACTGAGGTACAGTTTCTCAAGAGAATATAACTCGTAGAAACGTCCATTCAGTCTCTCTTATGAATCTGAAAATATAATCGAAAAACGCGAAATTTTTTTATTGAGTTGTAAAGAGTTTTTGATTATAGTTGCAATGCAGTCCTAAAGTAAAAAACGGTTAATCATTCTAAAATGTACTTTTTAGGTAAAATGAACATGCCGGTTTACTTTTTTAAGGGAGTTGCCAATATGTAAAATAGAATTAAACTCGATCTAGAAAAAAATGGAAATAATACCAAACCCAAAAGATCGAAGCTCAGCACTAGGTAAATGATATAGTCTTAATACGAATATTTCCTCTTGACAAATCAATAAATATTCTTTAATTTAGATATTTTATATTATTAAATTTTAGAAAGGGTATAATTGATTAAAAGAAGGGTTTATGTTTGACAGTTTAACAGAAAAACTGAATTCTATATTTAAAAAACTAAAGGGCCACGGCAAACTCACAGAACAGAACATTAAAGATGTTTTGAGGGAAATTAGAATGGTCCTCTTAGAAGCGGATGTAAACTTTAAGGTAGTCAAAGACTTTATTGAAACCATTAAAGTCAGGGCATTAGGAAAGGAGGTCTTGGATACCCTCACACCCGCTCAGCAGGTAATCAAAATTGTCAATGAAGAGTTAATTGCCCTTTTGGGGGGGAAGGATCATCAATTAAACCTTTCAGGAAGGCCTCCAATCTCCATAGTCTTGGTTGGATTACAGGGGTCCGGTAAGACAACAACCGTAGGTAAGATAGCAAAGATATTGAAAGAGAAGGGGCGTGACCCTTATCTTGTTCCAGCTGATGTTTACCGCCCAGCTGCGATAGAACAATTGAAAAAACTGGGTGAAAAACTTTCAGTAGAGGTATATAGGCCAAAACCAGAAGAAGACCCTATAAAGATATGCCAAAATGCGTTGAAGTCTGCTCATATGAGTGGTCATGATGTTGCCCTTATAGATACTGCTGGAAGGCTACATATTGACCAGGAGTTGATGCAAGAACTCCAAAAGATAAAAAAGACAGTATTGCCCAATGAAATCCTCCTTGTAGCTGATTCGATGACTGGGCAAGATGCAGTCAATGTGGCAAGCAAATTCAATGAGATACTCGATATTGATGGGGTTGTCCTTACAAAATTGGATGGTGATGCCCGAGGGGGAGCAGCCCTGTCTATCAAAGCAGTTATAAACAAACCGATAAAGTTTGTAGGTACAGGTGAGCAACTTGATGCTCTGGACGTTTTTTACCCGGACAGAATGGCTTCTCGTATATTGGGAATGGGAGATGTCTTGTCCTTGGTTGAAAAGGCACAGGCTACCTTTGACAAAAAGAAAGCTATAGAGCTTGAAAAGAAGATAAAGAAAAACACTTTTACTTTAGAGGATTTTAAAGAACAGATCCTACAGATGAAAAAGATAGGTTCTCTAGATCAAATTTTAGGAATGATTCCTGGGATGACGAATATGAAGGGCATAAAAGGATTACAACCGGATCAAAGAGAACTGATAAAGATAGAAGCAATTATCAATTCAATGACAAGAGAGGAGAGATTAAACCATAATATATTAAATGGAAGTCGTCGCAAAAGGATCGCAAAAGGTAGTGGAACCAATGTCCAGGATGTAAATAAATTGATAAAAAATTATGTTCAAGCACGTAAGATGATTAGAAAGCTCAATACCAACGGAGCAAGAAGATATAGGAAAGGAAGACTCCCTTTTTGATCCGGGTTCTTAAGGAGGTAAACATATGGCTGTAAAGATAAGATTAGCAAGAATGGGAGCTAAAAAGAAGCCTTTTTATAGAATAGTAATCACCAATTCCACTTCTCCTAGGGATGGCAATTACATTGAAATTGTGGGAACGTACAATCCTCATCCGGATCCTGTAGAAATCAGACTCAATGATGAAAGAATAAAGGAATGGATAAAAAGAGGTGCTAAACCCTCACAAACAGTAAAAAGTATCTTAAAAAAAAGAGGGATAATTGGTACCCATTGATGAGTCTTTAAATCTTGTCCATCCATACATAACCCTTTTACGAATCTATTTGTCAGGCTCAGACTGTAATTTCATGCTTGCCCTGTGAAATGTAAAAGCATATTTCTTTGGGGCGGTAAGAATATTCGCCTTCCTTGACCGTGAACAAAGTTGCACATTTCTCGATGAACATCAACGAAATAAAATCTGAGAGATTATAGTTTTTTTTCTCAATGATCGAATAACGAATTATAATGCTCTTTTAATTAATTAAAGTTGGAGGTTATTAATATGAAGGATTTGGTAAAATATATTGCTCAATCACTTGTGGATAACCCAGATGAAGTGGATGTATCAGAAGTCGAGGGTGAAAGGACTTCAGTCATTGAATTGAGAGTAGCGAAAGAAGACTTGGGAAAAGTCATTGGGAAACAAGGAAGAACGGCTAGGGCAATGAGAACGATATTATCTGCTGCTTCAACAAAGATTAATAAGAGGTCTGTGTTAGAAATTATTGAGTAATCTTTGTTTATCATGAAAGAAGATTTTCTAATAATCGGCAAGATCGTCAGTACACATGGACTACGAGGCAAATTACGGGTTATCTCATATAATGATTCAAATGAGATATTTTCCACACAACGCATCTTTTATGTAAAAGATATAAATGGGAGTTTAAAAGAATACACCCTTATTCGTATTGAATCCCATAAAAAAGTCCTCCTTGCTGAGTTTGATGGGATATCCTCAATTGATAAAGCTAGTGAACTTATAGGGGCGTATCTACTGATTCACAGAAGCAGGTTGAATTCACTTTCTGATGATGAATATTATTGGTTTGAAATTGTGGGCATAAAAGTATTCACTGATGGAGGGACTCTACTTGGAGAAGTACGAAGAATCATTCAAACCGGAAGCAACGATGTTTATGTCGTCTGTAATAAGGAGAAGGAATACTTAATTCCAGCAATTAATGATGTAATCACTAGTATAGACCTGACCAAAAGAGTTATGATTATTCATCCTGTAGAAGGGCTCTTGGGAGATGATAAGATTTGACATCCTTACCTTATTCCCGAAAATGTTTTCTTCACCGCTTGATGAGGGCATGTTAAAACGGGCACAAGAAAAAAATTTAATAGACGTTCGGATTCATAACATACGTGATTTTGCATTAGATAAACATCACACAGCAGACGATTATCCTTATGGTGGTGGGCAAGGGATGGTGATGAAAGCAGAGCCGATAATCCGTTCAATTGAAAAGGTAAAATCACTGGAAAACGATTCTAAGGTTATCCTAATGACCCCCCAGGGAAGAAGGTTAGATCAAAGATTTATAGTACACATGTCAAAATTTTGTCATTTAATAATCGTTTGTGGCAGGTATGAAGGTGTAGATGAAAGGGTACGACAGTACGTGGACGAGGAAATCTCCATTGGCGATTATATAATCTCTGGAGGTGAACTCGCAGCAATGGTTCTACTAGATGCAGTCAGCAGAATGATACCAAGAGTTTTGGGGAATTCGGAATCAATAGACGATGAGTCATTTTGTAACTCTTTATTAGAATATCCGCAATACACTCGTCCAAGAGAGCACAAAGGCCTCAATGTTCCAGAGGAACTTCTGTCTGGTAACCATCAAAGAATAAACGACTGGAGACGTTTTCAGTCACTTAAAAGAACACTTGAAAGAAGACCTGACCTGTTAGAAGAAGCTGAGCTGTCAGGCAAAGACATAAGAATTCTATCTGAAATCAAAAAAGAGCTGGACATAAGTAGGAAGTGTTAGATGCCCCAAAAAGAGGGAACCTCTATTTAGCTTTACTGCATTATTCTGTCTATAATAAGAATGAAAGGGTCGTAACTACGGCACTTACCAATCTAGACATCCATGATATTGCAAGAGCGGCCAGAACTTTCGGAATAGCTAAGTACTACCTGGTAACCCCTTTAATAAAACAACAGGAATTAGCAAAGAGTATACTGGCTCACTGGTCCTCAGGGTTTGGTGCCAAATATAATCCGAAAAGGAAAGAAGCGCTAAAGCTGGTTTCTATATCTAACTCATTGAATGATGTATGTGAAGATATCTTCACATACTGGGGGATTAAGCCGAAGATAATCGCTACAGATGCCGAATTCTTCGAAACAAGCATTGATTACGTAAGCCTCAAGAAATTGATTGAAGAAGGATCACAGCCCTATCTCTTATTGTTTGGAACCGGATGGGGGGTAACTGAAGACATTATAAGAAATTCCGATTATGTACTTTCTCCTGTTCGAGGAGGTTCAGACTACCACCATCTATCCGTTAGATCAGCAGCAGCTATAATCCTAGACAGACTATTGGGAGCGAGGTAGTAACAAATAATTACTGGAGAGCGATAATGAATACTATAGTAGATGCAATTGAGAAAGAACATATGAAGCTTGATATATCAGATTTTCGGCCGGGTGACACTGTACGAGTCCATTCTAAGATTATAGAAGGAGATAAAGAGAGGATACAGGTCTTTGAAGGTATTGTAATCAGAAAGAAAGAAGGTGGAAGTAGGGCGAGTTTCACCGTTAGAAAGATCTCTTATGGTGTCGGTGTCGAGAAAATTTTTCCATTACACTCGCCTGGGGTTGTCAAGATTGAGACAGTGCGCAAAGGACAGGTCAGAAGGGCAAAGCTATACTACATGAGGCAATTAAAGGGTAAGGCCTTCCGTATTAAAGAAAAGAAATTTTCATAATGAAATGTACTACCCCTCATATCCCTCCAGAGCGGGAAATACCGATACGAGGATTTCGATTTATTGCTGGTATTGATGAGGCGGGAAGAGGGTCTCTTGCAGGGTCTGTAGTCGCAGCAGCTGTTATCCTTCCTAAAAATCACACTATCTGTGGGATAGCTGATTCGAAGAAACTATCGCCCAAAAAAAGAGAAACGTTATTCAATGCAATCTATGAACAAGCATTGGCTGTGGGTGTTGGCATTGTAGGTCACAGAGAGATAGATAGAATCAATATCTTACAGGCAAGCCTTAAAGCAATGCATTTAGCCGTTTTAGACTTGAGATTTGATGCAGATTATCTCTTGGTTGATGGTATTCACTCTATTTCCTCCTCAATTCCCCAATCAACTATTGTTAAAGGCGATTCAAAAAGCCCTTCCATAGCTGCTGCCTCTATTATTGCCAAGGTTACACGAGATCGAATGATGATTGAATATCATACCTTATTTCCCGAATATAATTTTGCTAAAAACAAAGGATATGGAACAAAAGAACATAAACTCGCAATTCGGCGATTCGGCTGCTGCGAAATCCATAGGCAGTCTTTTACTGGGGTAAAAGAATACTCAGGATAAAATGACAACAAAAAGGATTGCTCTGGGTAAGAAGGGAGAGGAAATCGCTGTTGAATACTTAAAACGACAAAAGTATAAGATCATCGAAAGAAACTATATGTGTAAATTCGGAGAGGTTGACATTATAGCCAAAGATAAGAAGACCCTGTCTTTCATCGAGGTCAAAACCCGGTCGTCTCTCAAGTACGTAGATCCCTCACATGTTGTAGATAAAAGAAAACAGCACCAAATATCAAAGGCTGCGTTGTACTATATAATAAAGAACAATCTGCAAAATGTTGAGGCACGTTTCGATGTAATAGCAATTCAAGTCTCTTCTGAGGGGAGAAGGATAGAATTAATAAAGAATGCCTTTGATCTAAGCCCTTACTATGAATAGTGAGCATCCACCCAGAAATGAGTAATTTTATTCAAGATCAAGCTGATTTTTAAAAGTTAAAAAAGATCTATAATATTTAAATAAACATGTCTTTCGAAAGAGTTCTTAGCAGCAAGATTGTTCTTTGAAATAATTTCATATTTCCCGAATCGTGGGTGGTATGGCAACCCCAACACCTTGAAAGACCTTGCCACAGATACCCTTACATTCAGTTCTGATCGCTAGACA
>JAXHVA010000153.1:0-8179 GCA_034189035.1 Thermodesulfobacteriota bacterium | reverse complement strand
ACTTAACCTTTTTAGAAGATCTTCGTTGGAGGAGTTATTTAAGCCACCTCCGAAAAACATTAATAATGGCAATATTAACAGTCAGTTAATCATAGATTTCAGCTAACCGGACAGAATTGATGTAACTTCATAAGATATGTCCGATAATACTTTTGCTTCAATGATAACTGCGAATCCATTTTTAGAATTCAAGAGCATTGCATCGACATTTGTAGCACCTTCAAGATTCACTTTACCCTCGGCACTGTATAAAACATAAGGAATAAATTGCCTTTTAGCACGGTTCTTTAGCAACCATTCTGTATATGAACTTGGAGAGGGTAAATTCGGTTCAAAGAAGAGATGCAAATCCTCTCCAAAGCATTCATCCCATGAGTTTATTCCTTCAACTGTAGGAAAATCTCCATAAGCGTCTTTAAAAAGTTTAGTAAGTTCTTGCCTTCTTCTCGAGCTATAAAATATTGTCATCATACAGCTAACAATCCAAAATCTCTCGTCTTTCTCTATTTGACAAGGCTTTCTCATCTCTCTTAGAGATTTTCCTCTCCTGTCAGGGTTGTTCTTGAGATACTCATTGTATCTTTCAATGCTCTGTTTGTAGTATTCAAGATGCTTAACATTCTTAACACATTCACCTTTTTGCCTAACATCAGCAAAATGTGATAACAACTGTTGTTCAATGAACGGTAAATATGTAGGGTGCATCATGATTTATATCTCCCAATGTGCGATTGCTTAAAACGGCTCGCCGGGATCTCGGTGAAGAGCTCAGTGAAAAACGGGACGGGCATAAATTGTTCAATTACCCGGTTGGTAAACATAAATCCGCATGGTTTTGTGCAACTCAAGGGCGTCGATTGTTGAGAAGAATTTTTTCCGTGTCGTATTTTTAAAGGATACTGGGCAACTGTGATCTATTGGGTCAGGCAACAGGAGCGCTAGAAGCAGCACTCGGCATGATGCCAACAGCGTCTGAGCCCACCAACTGTGTAGAAGTTAGATGTGGCCGCTTTCCACTTGCGTCTTGCGGTTGTTCTCACGGACGCAGGCGTCATTGACTACTGATAGTGCAAAGTCGACTTCTAGTCTGCGTTTACATTCTCTTGGGATCATCTTTTATTACCCATTTCAGTACCCAATTCATTCGGTATTACACAATTGCCACTTGGCGGTTTTTTGCCGCTGGGCATTCTGACCAAGTCCAAGGCATTCAATCTGATTTTTCGCTTTCAAGTTTTTCAAAACACGGCGTACCATGTCTACGCTGACATTAGGGCATTTGCTTTGAAGTTCGGCCACGCTGAAAGGGCCCAGACTCCTGTCGATAGAGTGAATAACGAGACTATTTTTTCGCCCTTGGGGCTTTGAAGCTGGCAGATGCGTTGCTCGAATTCACGATATGCCATCTTGATGAGGGAAAGAATGTAATTGATGTATGGCCATTGGTCATGTTTACTCTCGTGCCAGCCCTGGGAGCTTTGCTCTATGGTTTCGCAATACCGTTCTTTGTTCTGTTCAATAAGGTGCTCCAGGCTGATATAGCGGCCGACTTCGAATCCCATGTGGTAGCATTGCAGGATGAAAAGCAGTCTGGAAACACGACCGTTTCCGTCACGAAAAGGGTGTATGCAAAGAAAATCCAGATTGAAGGCCACCAAAGGTACAAGGGGGTGAACCCTGTGTTCGTAGAGGGCATCGCCATACGCTTCCACCAGCTCCCTCATACAGGCCGGTGTATCCATTGCGGAAACTGTTTTAAAGCGTATCCGTGATCTGCCATTCGGTAACTTTTCGATGATATAGCCGTCTTTCTCCTTGTATTTCCCGGCGTTCCAGATCTCTCCGCGTGTCAGGCGGTGGAGTTGTAAAACCGCATCTTCTGATATAGGGAGTTTTACAACCTGCTCATGCATCTATGTCAGGGCCTGACGGTATCCCTGGACTTCCTCTTCGTCACGATCCCGCAAGGGCTGCTGACCGAAGACAATTGTGCCGATTCGAGATTGATCGACTTCCACGCCTTCGATTCGGTTGGACGATACGGCGCTTTCAATGAGGGCATGCTCTCTAAGAACCTTAAGACGTGGTGGCGATTGACGAGTGAACAATTCCTGCTTTCCCCGTGCCCCACTGAGGTCTGATAGGTACCAAGATGTAGCAATGGGTACGGATTCGAATTTGCGTGAAAAAGCTTCAGGGGGGTCATCATGGCTTTTCTCCATGCTTGCCGTCAGGCACACCACCGTACAGCGTTTCACCCTCTCGCACCTGTATAGACTGGGGCATTGCGTTGACTGAGAGTTCTGGGAACGCAATACTCAAAAAAGCCAGTGATTAAAAGGGAAAAAGGACTTAAATACAATATCACACGAATATAAACTCGCACAACTCATTTTTTTTATTATGTTTATCTGTTGTATTTTGTAAAAGTTTGGTAAAAGATCGGATACATCCTATCTTCGTATCCTCATCTTATTTTGTTTAATGTATGGTAATTCATTCATTACCTCTTCCCACAATGCCCTGCTTATCTGACTTAAAAGACCAGCTGCTCTTTGACTATTTGTAATCATTAATAACTCATGCGCCTTATTTAATGTTGTAATAAAATGGTTTTTCTCTTCTTTGCTTAGATATTGTGCATTTTCGAATTTTTCAGTTAGAAAATCCATTTCGTATTTTGCCTCTCCTATGTAATCGAGCCCGGCACATTCGGGAATATATGTAAGATGCTCAAGTAATTTGATTTTTTCAATAAATCCTTTCATAATTTGCATCCTCTAGTTTTTACGGAAAAGTATGAACCTGAAGCCCTTCTTTTTCGGGCCGTCCTATTCATATTTATATCGAAGCACTCGTATCACCTCTCCTTGCTCTACCCTCTGTATAATACGGCTGAGATTATCTCTGAGTTGTCGGACTCCAACATTTTCCATGATATTCTTCCTTAATAATCACAATTATCTTAAATTATAGCTATATTCCATTTTATCTGTCTTTAGTAAAACTAAAGACGCACTTGCCGGCAAAGAAAACCAAAAGAACAAAGACCATGGCCAGCTGAGCCTTGTGGTATCTGAGGAAGATGCATAAAAGAGGAGGGTTGCTCTCAATTGAGAGTTGTGTTATTTATGTCTCAAAAAATAAGGGAGCAGGCAAAATAGAGCAATTCCCTTGTGAGATCAAAGTTAAATACATGAAAACACCTTAGAATATCCGAATTTATCCGATGATTGACCTGATCATTTTACTGGCCTTTGTTGCGTACAGCATCAGCAATGGATTTCGAAACCGGTCCAAGGCCTCTTTGAATCTGGAGGAGTATTTTCTTGCAGGCCGTTCTATCAAGGGCTGGCGGGCCGGAGTGAGCCTAGCTGCGACACAGTTTGCGGCAGACACGCCCCTGCTTGTGACAGGGCTCATCGCTACTGGTGGTATTTTTATGTTGTGGCGTTTGTGGATTTACGGCCTCGGCTTTTTGATGATTGGGTTCTTGCTTGGACATGCCTGGCATCGTGCCCGGGTGATCACAGATGCAGAGCTGACGGAAATTCGTTACAGTGGAAAAGGCTTGCTGGCATTGCGCGGGCTCAAGGCCATCTACTACGGCACAGTGATGAACTGCACGATAATGGCAATGGTTCTGATAGCTGCCACGCGGATCAGCGAGGTGTTCTTACCCTGGCACGAATGGCTGCCCGGGGGGATCTACCTGGTCATTTATGACTTGGTCAAATCGATTGGGATTCCGCTTGCCTCAGAATCAACGGGTCTGGAAACCTACGTTGCCACCACGAACAACCTTGTGAGTATCTTTCTTATCATTGCATTTACAGCGCTTTACTCAACTACAGGCGGATTGCGGTCTGTTATTGCCACGGACACTGTGCAGTTCACTCTGGCGATGCTTGGATCGGTGATTTACGCAATTATCGTGGTTATAAAAACAGGCGGTATTGATAATATTGTCTCAAGCCTGGTGAAACTTTACGGGGCTGTTGAAGCCGGCCAGATACTCTCTTTCACTCCGAACACCATCGAAGCCTTTATGCCCTTTTTAGTGATCATCAGTTTACAGTGGTTCTTTGAACGCAACAGCGATGGAACCGGCTACTTTGCGCAGAGGATGATGGCCTGCCAAAGCACCCGCGACGCCAGGTTTGCTGCCTTTATCTTTTCCTGGCTCCAGATCTTTCTCAGAAGTCTCGTCTGGCTCGTCATAGGCGTCGGGATTCTGGTGATCTATCCCTATGATCCTGAAATGGCAAGCGGTGAGGCCTTTGTGGCTGGCAGAGAGATCCTTTTTGCAACCGGGATCAAGGATCTTCTTCCTGTGGGGGTTCGAGGAATCATGCTAACCGGGATGCTGGCAGCGCTGGCTTCGACGATTGATACGCATCTGAGTTGGGGAGCGAGCTACTGGAGCAATGATCTCTATTTGCGAATCATCAACCGCGCCTGGCTCAAACGCAAACCATCAAACAAGGAACAGGTCATTGTTGCTCGTGTTTCGAATATCCTCATCCTTGCCATTGCACTGATGATCATGGCGAATTTGGGATCGATCCAAACGGCGTGGTATATCACGCTCCTGTTTGGAGCTGGCACGGGTGCTGTTTTAGTCCTGAGATGGTTGTGGGAACGTGTCAATCTCTTTTCTGAGGTGTCTGCAATCATCGTGTCACTCATCTTTGCCCCTGTCTTACTCTTTACTGTACAAGCCGAGTGGTTACGGCTCTTGCTCATGTCGTCCGTCTCTACGGTGGTGGTCATTGCTGTAACCCTTGTGACGCAACCGACCGCAGAAAAGACACTGCTGCAGTTTTATAGCCAAGTGGATCCTCCGGGTTTTTGGAAGACCAGCGCTGAAAAGCTCGGTCGTGATCCAAAACGTCCGATCAGGGCCTTTAAGAAGGGCATCTATTTAACGCTGACAACAAGCGTATCTCTCTATCTGCTGCTCGTGGGCTTTGGCAAATTGATCTTTCCCAACCCGGGCAGTGCAGTTACGTATCCCTATATTTACATCGTTTTGGGGCTTGCCAGCATTGTTCTATGGTGGCGAAGTCTTTACAAACCATAAAAAGAAGAATAAAGGAGGTGCCCCACACACAGACAAAGAGATTTATGGATATGCACTTTCAAAATACTGTTTTTTTTTTTTTTGCTCTCACAGATGAACGCGCGTGCTGTTTTTGATAGGTTTGTGGCATCTGTGTACAACCAAAAGCAAGACATCTTTCTCAATAAGGCTATTCATATATGAATAGATCATCTTTTATTGTGGGCTAATGACCTCCATAAGTTTAATTTCAAATGTGAGCGTTTTACCTGCAAGTGGATGGTTCACATCGAGTACTATGGTCTTTTCTTTGATTTCCTTTATCGTACCACTGATGCTTTCGCCGGATTCTGACTGACCGTGCAACATTATTCCCAATTGTGGTTCAATATCGGGCGGAAGGTCGGACCTTTTTAAAACAAATATAAGATTATCTATATAATCACCATAAGCGTCTTTTGGAGGGATTGATACGGTTTTTGTTTCACCTTCATTCATGCCTATTAAGGTATTTTCAAATCCAGGAATCACCTCCCCTTTTCCTATGTTAAACAGTAAAGGTTCCCGTTCAAATGAAGAATCGAAAACAGTGCCGTCCTCTAGCTTTCCAGTATAATGAGCCCGAACTAAATCTCCTGGTTTTGCCTGTGCCATAGTTTCCTCCTGTTTTTAATGAATATTTTGTTTATGCTCTAAGTGACAGCTATCAAGTGGGTTAATCTTTGAGGTTCCCTTGTCATTTCCCATTACATGGTTTATTATACAGCGGCAGTTTGATCAATCCGAGTGAGGAAAGAGGCCTTTTAAACCGCCTGGGTTTCGCTTCAAACTAAGGTTCTATGTGTCCGAATTCTGTTTGGCATATGACGGTTTTGAGTCCTTTTCTTTTGAGAATATTCTGAATGTCTAGCATCTCATGATAACTGGGCCGAATAATCTCTGTTCTTCTAAACTCAGGTCTGTAATCGAGAACGCAGACTTGAATCTCAGAGTCCATATCCGACAGTTTCTCTCCCATGATTTCTATCTCTTGTGGTGATATAAACGCTCGATTGTATGGGATACCAACACCAATGAAAATATTTTCCTTATGGTTCTCTATAAGGTATCTCACTGCATCCCATGCAGTAGACAGATACATTTCGGCTAAGTCTTTATCTTCAATTCCACTTATCCGCATAAATGTCTCTGGGGAGTACCCTTTGAGGTCAGGCCCTATGTCCGTCATGCCCGCATCGATCAGCTCATCTATATAATCCCTTGTGAGGATAGAGGCATTTGTATCTACATGAATCCTTGCCGCAGGGTCAGGATTTAGTCTTTTTAACTCTTTTATATACTCAATAAGCCATTTCCTGTTTAAGCTGCTTTCTCCCCCTGAGATTGCCATCCTATCAACAGAGAACCTCTTCCTTGTGGCTGACATAATCTCTGCTGTATCCCTTGGAGTTAATGCAACGCCATTGCCTTTATATGTAATATCCCAGTTTTGGCATTGGGGACACAAGAGGTTACAACCGGCCGCAAAACATGCAACTTCTATATATCCTGTGCTTTTTTTTAATTGCCATGGTGTTCCCACACCACCGACCATATGCCCCCCGAAATTTTGAATAATTCTTTTAGGTGTGTAGTCATTTGGAAGGTCAGTTTCGATCGTCATCTTGTCCTTTATCCGGGTGGTGCAAGAGGGGGAGAGGGTTCCATTTACTAAGACAGCGCAACTCCAGCATCCTCCAACCTCACAGGGCGTGAATAATGAGCCTTTTAATACTTTGTATCCATTCATCACTAGGGCACTCTTCACCGTTATCCCTTCTGTTGACTTTATCTCCTTTCCATCAATTTCTACAGATACTCCTCTTTCCATATTCCTTCTTCTGTTTCTCAGTCAGTCAAAGAGTAACCAGATAAACCTCTATTGCTAAATTATGAAATAAAGGGTTAAAATAAGCAAGATAAAAATATAATTATTAACTTGACAGTATTTTTCGGCTATTTTATACTATTAAAAGATAAAAGTATAAAATCGTATTTCCTTCATTAAGAGACTGTTGCATAAAAATCAAAATCATTACAAGTCGATCAGTTACAGATTGTGGGCTTAAAGGAGAGTCTCCACAAACCATCAAGTGGCAATATGACTTTGTAAGCCGTATCAACGAGGAGATAAGGCAACGATTTAATTGTAGGACTTCGTCCAGAAAAGGAATCTATTAAGGATAATATATATTATTACGCAATTACTTGGGCACGATGTGACGTTATTGATTTAAGGGGTTGAAATAAATAGCAAAATAGGCTATGGGACAGGAAGTAGGTCATTTCTTTTGAACCAGCGGCTATAGCTGATGCAGCTTAACTCTTAGAGAGATTATTTATAACTAGCATAACTGGGCAGATAATTATTAAAACGAAAGGAGGATTAAATGGCAACAGAGAAAGAGAAGGAAAGAGAGGTATATCTCAAAAAAGATATTAAGGAATTGGAAGAGCGAAGGAAATGGTGGTGGGCTGCTGAGAAAGGGAGGTCAAAGAGACTTGATTATTTGAGAAAGGCGGTTTGGAAGAAGGGGAGAAAGGGGGGAATGTATGAACCCGGCCTCCACGTTGATTTAGAGCGTCCGATTCTATTTACCGAGGCCTGCAAACAAAACGAGAATGATCCAGCGATGATGAAAAGGGCAAAGGCACTGGCAAATGTATTTGATAACATTACGATATTTATAACAGAGCAGTCTCAGATTGTTGGTTATGCGGGCAGTCTTCCAAATACTATAATGTGGCATAATGATGTAGCAAGCTTTAGCAATGATGAGGTATACAATGATCCGGTTTTGGTACCTCCTCCAGAAAGGGAATCGCTCAATACAATAGCAGGCCTTAATAACTACTGGGCTCCGAGAGATAATTTAGGAAAGGTGTTGAGGGATTTCTCCAGTGAAGAGGCGGTAAAGCTAATGTGCAGTGTTATTATGTGGGGCCTTCCTGTGAGCGGCAGTTTTGGGTATGCAGGCAAGGACTATGAGTACTATATGACCGGCAAGAGGGCCTTTGAAGACATACTCGACGAGATTCAAGAGAGGATAGACGAGGCGGAGCAGAAGATAGAGGGTA
>JAXHVA010000152.1:0-8203 GCA_034189035.1 Thermodesulfobacteriota bacterium | reverse complement strand
AAGTGGGAAGCAGGCCGAAACGCCCCTGGTGAAGAAAAATACGTAGTATGTAATGCGGATGAGGGGGATCCGGGTGCCTTTATGGATCGTTCTCTCATAGAAGGGGATCCCCATGCCCTCCTTGAGGGAATGATTATCGCCGGGTATACCATAGGCGCAGTTAAAGGGTATATTTATGTCCGTGCGGAATATCCATTGGCGATCAAGAGGCTACAAATCGCCATAGCCCAAGCAAATGAGAAAGGATTTCTCGGCACCAACATTCTAGGGAAAGGTTTTGGTTTCGATCTTGAGATATTCCAAGGTGCTGGAGCCTTTGTATGCGGTGAATCAACGGCCCTGACCTTGTCTATCGAGGGAAAACGGGGCATGCCAAAGGCTGCGCCACGACCACAGACAACAGAAAAAGGCATTTTTGACAAACCGACCCTCTTAAATAATGTGAAGACTTTCGCGTCTGTCCCTCTGATCATAACACGAGGCGGAGATTGGTTTGCCAGTGTGGGCACGGAAAAGAGCAAAGGAACAGCCGTATTTGCTCTCACAGGCAAGGTAGAAAACTGCGGACTTATAGAAGTGCCAATGGGTATTACACTGCGAGAGATTGTCTATGATGTTGGGGGCGGAATTCCATTGGATAAAAAATTCAAGGCAGTTCAAACCGGAGGTCCTTCTGGTGGCTGTCTACCAGCATCCCTTCTGGACACACCAGTGGACTATGACTCTCTGAAAGCTGCGGGTGCGATAATGGGCTCAGGCGGCATGGTAATCATGGACGAAGAGACCTGTATGGTCGATGTTGCCAGATATTTCCTCGATTTTACTCAGAAAGAGTCCTGCGGGCAATGTGTACCTTGCTCATTGGGTACAAAGCAGATGCTGGATATATTAAAGGATATAACTCAAGGGAAGGGAAGGCCTACGGATGTGGATCTTCTCATAGAAATAGCCGAAGCAGTCAAGGACGGCTCTCTTTGTGGATTAGGAAAGAGTGCTCCGAATCCCGTGCTTACAACTATTCGCTACTTTCGTGATGAATATGAAGCACATATAAACGAAAAACAATGTCCGGCGTTGGCATGTAATGATCTGATCCATTATGAGATTTTACCAAACAGATGCACTGCTTGTCACCGCTGTCTTTGGGCTTGCCCTAGCATGGCGATCAGTGGCCATTCCTTGAATGTACCCGTTATTAACCAGACCAAGTGTAGCAAATGTGGCATATGCTCGGAGGTATGTCCAGCCTGTATCAGTCCAGTGTTGAAATTGCCTGGTGTACAGAATGCCACACCACAAGAGCCACAAGCAGGTGTGAAGGAGGTAACTATTAATGGATGAAAAAGTTGAATTCATTTTGGACAAGTATGATCGTGACAAGGGTTTTTTGGTCTCGATATTACAAGATATCCAGAGTGAGTATTACTATTTGCCCAAAGAAGTGCTAGTAGAGATTAGCCATGCTTTAGAGGTTCCAGTAAGTCAGATATATAGTGTTGCTACTTTCTTCAAGGCTTTCAGTTTGAAACCGAGAGGGCGCCATCTGATTAGTGTTTGCATGGGCACTGCCTGTCATGTCAGAGGGGCGGTCAGGATTGTAGAGGAGCTTGAGAGGAAGCTCGAAACCCCCCGAGGGGAGACGACAAAGGACGGCAAGTTTACACTAGAAACCGTTCGATGTGTTGGTGCTTGTGCACTAGGTCCAGTTGCAACAATAGACGGTGAATACTTCGGACAAATGCAAACCGGTAAACTGGATTCATTGCTGAGTGAGTATAGCTAAAGGAGGCTGAAGTGGAGAGAATAAAGTCTCTAAAGGAACTGGAGGCATTAAGAAAATCGGTAATTGGTCGAAGGGATCCTAACAAACCACGAATCACCGTATGCTCAGGCACGGGCTGCCAAGCCTATGCTAGTGAGAAGGTTACCAAAGCCTTTGAATCCGAGCTAAAAAAGCATGGCCTGGATGATAAAGTTGATATAAAGAAAACAGGCTGTCATGGATTCTGCGAGAGAGGCCCACTCGTTATCATCTATCCCGATGAAATATTCTATCAACGGATAAGTGTGGAAGATGTTCCAGAAATTATATCTCAAACAATACTGAATGGTAAGGTAGTTGAGAATCTGCTCTTTACCGACCCAATCACTGCTGAGAAAATCTTGCATGAACGTCAGGTTCCTTTCTATAATAAGCAACTCCGAATTATCTTTGGAAACAATAGCAAGATCGACCCCACGAACATTGAAGACTACATTGCTTGTGACGGTTACTCCGCTCTAGCTAAGGTATTTTCTGCAATGACGCCAGTGGATGTAATCGAAACAATAAAACAGTCTGGTTTACGTGGGAGAGGAGGAGGAGGTTTCCCCACCGGGCGTAAGTGGGAATCCTGTCGTAATTCTCATGGAAAAACCAAGTATGTCATCATCAATGCCGATGAGGGGGATCCTGGAGCCTATATGGACAGGAGTTTGCTTGAAGGGAACCCTCATGGGATATTAGAAGGGTTGATTATCGGGGCTTATGCAATTGGTTCGCATGAGGGATATGTCTATGTTCGGGCAGAGTATCCCTTGGCTGTAAAGAATATCGTGACAGCTATCAGACAAGCCAAAGAATATGGTTTCTTGGGGAAAGATATTCTTGGTTCAGGTTTTGATTTTAACGTCAGGGTAAATCGAGGCGGTGGAGCCTTTGTTTGTGGAGAATCAACAGCATTAATGGCCTCTCTGGAAGGTAAGACCGGTGAACCCAAGGCCAAGTATGTCCACACCGTAGAGAAGGGATTGTGGGAGAAGCCCACCGTCCTGAATAATGTCGAGACTTGGGCAAATGTTCCCGTAATAATTCTCAAGGGCGCTGATTGGTATAATAGCATCGGCACCGATGGGAGCAAGGGAACTAAGATATTCTCTTTAGTTGGGAAAATAAACAACACAGGTCTCGTAGAAGTCCCTATGGGGATGACTCTGCGAGAAATTATCTATGATATTGGCGGAGGGATTCCTAAAGGCAAAAAATTCAAGGCAGTGCAGACTGGTGGTCCATCTGGCGGTTGCATCCCCGAAAATCTACTTGACCTGCCAGTTGACTTTGACGAGTTGACAAAGGTCGGTTCCATGATGGGTTCAGGGGCTATGATCGTGATGGACGAGAATACCTGTATGGTAGATATAGCTAAGTATTTCCTTGCTTTCCTTGAGGAGGAGTCGTGTGGAAAGTGTGTTATGTGTAGAGAAGGAATAAAGCGGATGAGGGAAATATTGGTTAGAATCACTGAGGGTAAAGGAAAGTTAGAAGATATGAAGCGGCTGATGTCATTATCTGAAGCTATCAAAGATGGTGCCTTATGCGCCTTGGGAGGAACTGCTCCCAACCCTGTTCTTACCACCATGCAGTATTTCCAGGATGAATATGTGGCACATATTGAACATAAACGATGTCCGGCCGGTGTGTGCAAAGAACTGATTACCTATTCTATTGATGATCAGAAATGTAAGGGTTGTAAATTGTGTATAAAGGATTGTCCGGTAGAAGCAATAACCTTTGTAGAAAAAAAGAAGCCGGTCATCCTTGATCAAAAAAAATGCATTAAATGCGGAACTTGCTATGAAGTTTGCAAGTTAGACGCCGTAATAGTGAGGTGAAGAAATGGTGACCTTAACCATTGATGGGCAAGAAATTCAAGCAAAAGAAGGAGCAACCATTTTAGAAGTGGCCAGGGAGAAAGGAATTGAAATTCCTTCACTGTGCTATCATCCATCAGTATCCTCTGTAGGGGCCTGTCGTCTTTGTATGGTTGAGATAACTAAGGATGGCCGGACAAGGTTAGTAGCATCATGTCTCTATCCTGTTGAAGACGGGTTGATGGTCAAATCCAATTCACAGAGGGTAACGAACATTCGCAAGACAGCGATGGAGTTATTATTGGCACGTTGCCCCAATTCTAAGCCAATCCAGGACATAGCCAAAAGCATGGGGGTTGACTCGACAGATTTTGAATTGGAAGATGAGGACTGTGTTCTTTGTGGTTTGTGTGTGCGAGTGTGCCAGGAAATAGCGGGAGTAGATGCCATCAGTCTTATCAGCCGTGGAACCTTGAGAAAAGTAGCTCCTCCTTTTGAGGAGGAATCTGAGGTTTGTATCGGTTGCGGATCTTGTGCCCATGTATGCCCCACGGGCACTATAAAGATAGAGGATATTGGGGACACGAGGATAATACATAACTGGAAAGCTGAGTTTAAGCTCAAGGAATGCAAGATATGCGGTAGTCACTTTGCTCCTGAAGCCCAATTGGAGTACTTGGGGAGAATACTTGATCTGCCGGAAGAGCATTTCGAATTGTGTCAAGATTGCAGAGTTAAAACTACAGAGCCTATTCAATCGTTAGTTGAGTGAGGTATAAAAGATGGAAATGATCTCTTTGACCATTGAAGGACAGGAAATAAAAACTACAAAAGGGAAGTGGATACTCGAAGCAGCGCTTGAAAACGGAATTTATATTCCGCATCTTTGCCATCATCAGGATTTAGCACCCGCCGGAATGTGCAGGCTCTGTATGGTTGAAGTTGATGGAAGAATGGTCATCTCGTGCAAGACTCAGGTAAAAGACGGGATGGTCGTGAGAACGGAAAGTGAAAAGGTCAATCGAATACGAAAGATCGCCGTTGAACTTCTCATCGCAAACCACCACGGGGACTGTCTGTCTTGTAACAAGAGTACAGCCTGTGAACTCCAGCGCATAGCGAGTTATCTGAGAATTAAAGAAGAAGAATTGGATCGAATGAGACGCTCTGATAAGGTTCGTCCCGTTGACACATCAAATCCTTTTTTCGATTACGATCCCAATAAATGTGTGCTCTGCGGCATCTGTGTTCGCACGTGTGCGGAATTACAGGGTGTGAGCGCCATTGATCTGGCTTTTCGAGGCTATGAGACAAGTATAGCCACCTTTGGAGCCAAACCCTGGATAGAGTCCAATTGTGAGTCGTGTGGAGAGTGCATTACGAGATGTCCTGTGGGTGCTCTCATGCCAAAGGAAGGGGAAAGCCCGTCTCACGAAGTAAAAAGCGTATGCTCATATTGCGGGTGTGGGTGCGGTATGTACCTGGGGGTTCGAGCCGGTCGAGTGGTGCGCGTGAGAGGAGAAAAGGAAAACCCTTCAAACAGAGGGAGTCTCTGCGTAAAAGGACGTTTCGGGTATGAATTTGTCAATCACCCTCAACGGTTGACCGAACCGCTTATCAAGAAAAACGGCGAATTTGTTGAAGCCTCCTGGGAAGAGGCATTGGATCTGATCACGGAGAAATTCTCTCAATACAAAGGCGAACAATTTGCCAGCTTCGCTTCAGCCAAGTGCACAAACGAAGAGAATTATTTAATACAGAAGTTCACTAGGGCAGTGATGGGCACGAATAACATCGACCATTGCGCCCGGCTTTGACATGCCCCCACAGTGGCCGGTCTGGTCACCTCATTGGGAAGTGGGGCAATGACAAATCCCATCAGTGATATCGGCGGGGCCTCATGTATCCTTTCGGTTGGCTCCAATACAACCGTTGCGCATCCCATTGCAGGACTTCAGGTAAAGAAGGCTGTACAAAACGGTGCAAAGCTGATCGTGATCAATCCAAAAGAGATTGATCTCTGTCGATTTGCAGATATCTTTCTGCAGAACAAACCCGGAACGAATATCGCCTTGCTCATGGGAATGATGAAGATCATCGTGGATGAAGGCATCCAGGACACTTCCTTCATAGAGAGTCGATGTGATAATTATGATGACTTCAAAGAGTCCCTTAAAAACTTCGACATAGAGACTGTAGAAAAAATCACAGGCGTACAAAAGGAAGATATAATAGAAGCAGCCAGGTGTTATGCCACCAATAATCCTGCTTCTATTCTCTATGCAATGGGTATTACCCAGCATATTCATGGTACGGAAAACGTACTTGCAGTGAGTAACCTGGCTTTGCTCACAGGCAATATCGGCATACCATCGGCCGGTGTTAATCCGCTTCGCGGACAGAACAATGTGCAGGGTGCATGTGACATGGGTGCCTTACCAAATGTATATCCCGGTTATCAGCGGGTAGACGACAAGGACGTACAGAAGAAGTTTGAGTCCGCCTGGTCAGTTAATCTATCCGATTCCATCGGGCTTACACACACGGAGATATTCGATGCGGTCCATGACGGCAAGATCAAAGCAATTTACCTTGTGGGTGAAAACCCGATTTTAAGTGAGGCAAATGCAAATAATACAGAAGCCGCCATTACCGAGCTGGACTTTTTTGTTGTACAGGACATATTCATGACGGAAACAGCAAGGTTAGCAGATGTTGTACTGCCGGCTGTAACATTTGCGGAAAAAAACGGAACATTTACAAATACAGAGAGGCGGGTTCAGAGAGTACGAAAGGCAATAGAACCGATTGGAAATGCCAAAGAAGATTTGTGGATCGTATGCCAGCTTGCTCAAAGATTGGGAGGAAAGGGTTTTGATTATTCGGGTCCCGAAGAAATCATGAAAGAGATCGCCTCAGTCACGCCCCAGTACAAAGGAATCTCTTACGACCGTCTAGAGAAAGGTGGATTGCAGTGGCCATGTCTCTCAGAGGACCATCCCGGCACACCGATCCTCCATACTGAGCGGTTTGCCACAAAGAGCGGGAAAGCGAAATTTATGCCGCTGGAATACAAACTATCCGCGGAACTCCCGGACGATGAGTATCCTTTACTGCTCACCACTGATAGGAGTCTCTATCACTTTCATACCAGCACAATGAGCGGAAAAGTTGAGGGGCTAAATATATTGGACGGCCATGAGTTTTTGGTGATTCATCCGAAGGATGCTGCTGTTCTCGGGATAGAGGATAATGAGATGGTACTGGTTCTCTCCAGAAGGGGAAAAGTGGAGGCAAATGCAAAGGTAACTGATATTTGTCCGGAAGGAGTAGTATCAATGACTTTCCATTTCCCGGACAGCCCAACCAATGTTCTCACAAACTCAGCATTAGATCCCATTGCCAAGATACCGGAGACGAAAGTCTGTGCTGTACGAATAGAGAGGATGAAAGCAGCATAATCTGACTTCCTCATTTGATCTTACCTCAAATAGAAACCTTTCTTTCTGAAGGGTGCCTCTATCGAGTGCACCCTTCATAGATTTAAACTATATACTTCCATAGATCAAATTTTACCATTGTTAACCTATTATAGTAGAAAGCCCATCATTCCATTTTACCATTAAGAGCATAACGGAATACTGAAGCATTTTTTTGCTTTTAATATAACATTTAGTCTTCTTTCTCGGTCTTGCAAGAAAGTGACGAAACAAACTATTGCAGCCTTCAACTGTATATTTTTCTACTTTTTATTGTATGTGTTTGTCGTTTTGAAGGAAATCCTCATAAGGATTCCAGAAATCAGTCATCGCTAGTTCGATTTCTTTGTCCTGGAGGGAGTTTCACAATTGTTTACCAGTTGCCGTATCGCAGGCACCCAATATGCAATTGACGAATCCTTTTCCATGTCGATCAACAGCAATCCATATCCAGCAGTAGTTTTTTTTGAAGAGATATAGGTATGAAGTTCATCAACCTCCACAACCTCCAGCTTCGAATCGGAGCGAAGTTCATTCACCGCCTCACCGAACGATTTAATCCAATTGTAAACGGCGACGTGGGTTTATCTCAAAAACGACTGAAAGAACGAAACCTCAGTCCTTCAAGTAAATCTCAAGCGCTTGCCGTTTTACATCAGGAATTTTCCCTTGATGTTGAACGGTGTGTCTGAAATTACAAAATTTACAACGTTAACTTCGCTTTCCTTTTACAATGCCATAAATAGCCATGAGGCCTCCTGTGGTAAATTGAGGCCTCATGATAACATATCTATATTAGATTATCATTGCCCAAATTTCATTGCCTTATCGGCCACAATCCTCAACGATGGCAGTCGTAAGGTATCCTGAATAAATAGTCAAAGCCTATTACTGGCAGTTTCATAACCACATGAAGCTCTAAAAAGTTCCTGTTCGAGCAGGAAATTCGATTTCAGCTCTTTGAAAAACAGAGGCAAAAAGATGGCTTTCAGCCACTTTTCAAGGTTCATCACGAGGAAGCACAACGCCATGGCCGTTTCGCTTGTGGTGGCCAGCTTCGTCATCACCCGTCCAATCCCGTATCTTCGTTTTGC
>JAXHVA010000151.1:0-8382 GCA_034189035.1 Thermodesulfobacteriota bacterium | reverse complement strand
AAAGGTCATCTGTAAAGGCCTGTTCCCTTTTGCTTTGGGTAGGGGCATTTCAATCACAGCCTCATAAGCAGGTTGAATGGACGAATCAAAACGCAGTGTACGTTTTCTGTCATAAGGATAAATTGTTTGCAGCATATCGTAACTCCTTGAATTAATTAGTCATTACGAACCATGCCTCGGCACATTAGTTAATAATATGTCAAGAAAAATATCGACTTATTCTGTTTTTATGACCTTTTTGATGGATACATGCAATTCTCTAACCGAAAATTACTGATTTGGAAAAGGAATAATCAAAATAAAATGGGTGTTAAAAGGATTCCGTTTTGTTTTATTCAACTCTAATGACATGAAACAAAACCGCTTTTTCTTAGATGGGTAATGATGTGGTGATTTTTAATACCTGAAACCATAAAAAAGAAAAAAAGTCAAGAAAAATATGTTATTAAATATAATAATCTTAGGCAGATGAGAGTTTGTATCCCATATGTTGCGTTATATTGTATTTACAAAATACAATATCTAGTGCATGGTTACGCTATTTGTCAAAGGAGTAATGAGGGACAGCGATCAATTACTATTTTTTTAAGAGGTTCTTGCCTTTGAAGTATAGAATGGGATATCATGAATAATCATAGGTAGTGTTCATACAGAAATGAGAAAAATGGTTATTGTGCTTGACAGGTATTATTTATGTTCTCGTTTGAGCTTTTTGCAAAAGAAGGGGATGCAAGAGCAGGTAGACTGATTACTCCGCATGGTCCGATTGAAACACCTTCATTTGTAACCGTTGGCACTCAGGCTGCAGTGAAGGCAATGTCTGTAGGGGATCTTCGCAAGGTCGGAAGCCAGATAATTATCGTCAACGCGTATCATCTGCACCTCCAACCCGGAGAAAACCTCATAGAGGAAGTAGGTGGGCTTCATCGATTTATGGGTTGGAATAGCCCGTTAATGACCGATTCTGGAGGATTTCAAATATTTAGCCTCGGTGCAGCCAGAGAACATGGAGTAGGAAAGGTTGCATCGATCTTTCCAGAACACGCAGATCGAGGAGGGCATTTTAAGTCGAAGAAAAGAAAGCCTCTTGTACGGATTGATGAGGATGGTGTTGATTTCATATCATATCTGGACGGCTCTTTGCATCGGTTTACGCCAAGGCGAGTGATTGATTTGCAGATAAAGCTTGGAGCAGATATCATCTTCGTGTTGGACGAGTGTACCTCACCTCTCCATGATTACCAATATACGAAAGAAGCACTCAAACGAACCCAGCGATGGGCGCTACAGGCGTTAGATGAATTTCACCACAGGCCAAATAAGAGCCAAGCGCTTATGGGAATTGTTCAAGGGGGCGCATACCAGGATTTAAGAGAGCAATGCGCACAATTCATTTCAGAGCAGGGCTTTGACGGTTATGCAATCGGCGGCTCTCTCGGTAAGTCTAAGATGGATATGTGCCGAGTCCTGGAATGGACCATCCCTATTCTGCCTCAGAAGAAACCCAGACATCTTCTAGGGATCGGAGAGATAGAGGATATCTTCGAAATTATACAGCGAGGGATTGACCTGATTGATTGTGTTCTACCGACACGTATGGCTAATACTGGAACATTGTTTGTGAAAGACGCAAAACACTTCAGGGTACATATCTATAATATGCAATTTAAGGATGATCCACGCCCTGTTGAGCTGGGATGCGTTTGCTATACATGTCGACATTACTCCCGAGCCTATTTGAGGCATCTTTTTATGGCGAAAGAACCTTTAGCAACACACCTGGCAACCATTCACAATCTCTATTTTATAGAGTCCTTAATGAAACAGATCCGAGTTGCAATCAAAGAAAGAGGTTTTAAACAATTAAAGAAAGAATGGCTTTATTCATCGTAAGGTTTCGATTTATTAAAAAGGTTGAGTGCTAAATATTCAAGGCTGCTTTGTGGCCGTCCTCAATGGCAAAAAGAGCGTCTCTCACTCTATTCGCATCGCCAATTACGAAAACTTCATAAGGATGTCCTTTCAGTCCTTCTCGCAATGAATTTTGAGATACAGAGCCGACTGCCCATACAATGGTGTCCACATCGGAGATGGTGCTTTCTTGCTCATCCTCTTTAACTATCGCCCCTTGGCCGTTTATGCCCAAAAACTTCGTATTCTTCATTAGAGTAACTTTTAACTCCTTCAGTCTTGTACGAAGGTAAAATCTGCTAATTGGGCCCATGTCTGCTGCGAATTTGTTGAACTGCTCCACTACTGTAACATTTTTCCCTTTATTACCTAGAAAATGAGCAGTCTCAAGCCCAACAGAACCACCTCCTACTATCAAGATGTTTCCTCCAGGGTCCACTTTACTCTCAAGCACATCCCATGCTGTAATCGCCTCGATTCTTTCATTGGAAAATTCAAGGGTTATCGGTCTTGCCCCTGTTGCAACAATAACAACATCCGGAGACAATTCCTCTATTATATTCAGATTCGCCTCTTTTCCCAGCAGTACATCTATTTTTGGGTGATCCATCTGATAGGTCAGATAATCGATCTCTTCTTTTATCTCTTCCTTTTGAGGGATCCTTATTGCCAGATTAAGCTGTCCACCGAGCCTCTCCTCCTTTTCCATTAAAGTCACACCATGACCTCTTTTTGCAGCTATCCTGGCAGCTTCCATTCCTGCAGGTCCACCTCCAGCGATTAAAACCCTTTTTCTCTTTTTTGCAGGTTCATATGAAAGTATGCCCTCCTTTCCTGCACGTGGATTTACCATGCAGGTTAGAGAAGAGTCTTCCCCGTCATCTTTTCCTGGTAAGATGATCTTATCAATCCTGTCAATACATCCCTGGTTACATGCAATACACTTTCTGATATCTCGAAAATCGCCTTTTTTGAGTTTTAAGGGAAGTTTTGGGTCTGCGATAAGCGGTCTGCCCATAGCGATAATATCTGCCCACCCTTTTTCAAGGATCTCTTCGGCCAGTACCGGGTCATTTATCCTCCCTCCAGTAATTACAGGGACCTTAACAACCCTCTTTATCTCTTTAGCCAGGTTCGCAAACATCCCTCTTGGCTCCATCATTGGTGATACGGTTGCCCTCTGTGAGCCATAGACACCTCCGGATACACTTATATAATCAACACCGGCCTCCTCCAGATAAGGGGCCATTGCCTTTGCGTCTTCTATTGTTGTTCCGTCTGGGATAAAGTCAGCGCCATTGATTCTGATTCCCAATGTAAAATCAGGGCCTAATCTCGTTCTAATGCTGGATATAATCTCACATGCAAATCGTGTCATATTTTCGGGATTGCCTCCGTATCGATCCTTCCTCTGATTGGAATATCTGGATAAAAATTCACTGACAAGATATCCATGTGCCCCATGGATCTCCACCATATCGAACCCACTGTCCTTTGCCTTTTGCGCAGCCTCACTATGTTGCTCTACAAGTTCAGCAATTTCATCAATGGTCAACTCTTTTGGTTTCTCATTGAATATCAGACACGGTATAGGAGATGGTGCGACAAGTTTGCCTCCAAAAAAACCCTCCATCCCCTGGTTCCCCATATGAACCAGTTGAATACCTGCCCTGGCACCGGCTGTCTGTATCGCTTTGGGCAGTCTTTTTAAATCATCAATAGATACTTCCTCTATTTCAAAAGGAATGCCAATATTTGAATCGGACTTTAGGTCGATAACAAACATACTCTGCGATATGATCATGCTTGAGCCGCCTTGTGCCCTTGCAATATAGAAATCTATCATACGTTGGGATATGCTTCCAAAATCTGATAGGCCATTTGCAATTGCCGGCATGATTATCCTATTTTTCAAGGTCAATGACCCAATTGTAATAGGTTCAAGTAATCGTTCAAACATATCAAAGTCTCCTTCTTTGTTGATTGATTAACTGACTAATAATACACTTTAGAAATATGGTACAATAATTAGCCATACCTTTCAAGAAAATGTTTCTCGAATAATTAATTATGCTATATTTTCGCAATAGTAAATTTCACGGATATTACTGCGGTTTATTTAGTTTAGGTTGGTTAATATAATCACTTGCGGTCATATCGGTGTCCGATTTTTGCCTTTTGTTAAAAGAGAGGTCCTCTCTAATCCTCAGGGACTCACATGTTTATCGATAAATGGTCGTTTTGCCAATCCTCTATGACTGACTCAGATGCAATGGCACATAAAGTTTTTATATATCAATATTTTCCTATCGTCGAAATCTTCGCTTTTTTATCTTGAATAAAATTAATCATTCCTGGATGGCACTGACTAAAAGTTTTTAGCTTATTTATGTAAGCAATTGGGTTGACAAAGCATATGAATTGATATAATATTATAACAATATATCATCATTTATAAGATTTATTTGGGGCAAATCTGCCGAATTACCGACGTGGTTAAAGTATCTTAGTTTTGTGTAGTGATTCGTTTTTTGGAGTTGAAATATAAAGGAGAGTTTATACGATTAGGCAACTAGAAGAAGATAGCGAAATAGTTGATTTCAGTGCTTGAGAAAAAAGGAGTATCCTTATTTTTCTATGGAGGTGGATATAAATGGAGTTAAGAAAGAAGAGAATCGTTTTGTTATTCAATTATCTATTTTTAGTGCTTCTATTTTTCGGGATAGGTTTACCAGAGGCAGTCGCAAAAAAATCGACACACATTTGGAAGGTAGCAAGTCATGCTCCAAAGGGTGTTGGCTGGGCAGTCTATCTAGACAAAATGAATCCAGACATTAAAAGAATAACCAATGGCGAGGTATATTTTGATTGGTATCATGGGGGAGTTATGGGAGACGATGAGGATTATATCGCAAAGATACAGATTGATCAACTCCAGGGAGCAGGTTTCGATGGCCATGGAATTGTTATGATATGTCCCGAGACAGCCGTTTTCCAGCTACCTTTCCTTTTCAATAGTTTCGATGAGGTGGCTTATGTGAAGGCAGAGTTAAAGGAGAGGCTGTCCGAGCTTTTTAGTAAGAACGGTTATAAGCTGCTTGTTTCTCTGGATCAGAGTTTCGATGATTTTTATTCAACAAAGAGGGAGATAAGGACGCCTGAAGACTTTGTAAAGAGCAAGTTTGTTACATACAGTGGCCAGGTAGACTATGAAGTCCTTAAGTCTCTTGGGGCAAGCCCGATCCCCTTAAACGTACCAGAGATTGCCTCATCATTCAGGTCACGCCTTTGTGATGCAGTCTTGGCTCCATCGATCTGGTGGGTAGGAGCCCAGCTATACACAATAACAAAGCATGTTACTTCTACAAATATAAGATATGCCCCGGGTGCAGTTGCGATCTCAATGAAGGCATGGAACAGAGTTCCAGAAGAATACCACAGGTCTATTTTAGAAATAATGCCTGAACATGAGCGGGGATTCAACCAATATTCACAAGAGTCCGGTGAAAAGTGCCTGCAAGCAATGATTAAATATGGGATAAAAGAAGTAAAGTTAACTCATGATGAAGTGAAAATGATTAAGAAAAGAACGAAGCCTGTATGGGATAAACTGGCAGGAGGACTCTACCCCAGAGAACTTCTAGATCAGATCATGGGCCTTCTCAATCAATATCGATCACAAACAGCAAGCAATTGAGAGAAAGCAAAGAAGCAGACATTTATTAGTTTCCATTCAGAAATGAATAATTCTGTTTAAGATCGAGCCTGCCTGTGCGTTACACGCACACAGGAAAGGCGAAGATTTTAACTGCAGGAATATATTGACATGTAGGGGCACAATCCGATGTGCCCTTACATCTTGCACTCTCCAAGTCTATCTTTGTCCTTTTGAACTTCGGTTCTTCTTGGTTTTTCCTAAATTCTTTTATAGTCCTCAATCGATCATTTTTTTACTCTTCGTTTTTCTGCAATTTTTTTTGGGGAGGTATGTTATGAGATCAAAAGAACTCGACATTCTATTCGAACCGATTAACATTGGCAATATGAGTTAAAAAACCGTCTTATAATCGCTCCAATGGGAACAGGCTATGGAGAAGATGGGTATGTAGGCAAGAGAATAATCGATTACCTCGAAGCAAGGGCAAAAGGAGGGGTAGGGCTTGTGACTGTTGAGGTTGCCTATATCCACAGGCTTGGGAAGGCCGGTTTAGACGGTGAATTGGCTGTAAATGATGATAAGTTTTATAATTGGTCTTAGAGAACTTTCGCAGGCCATAAACAGTGCGGGTGCAAAGGCGGTCTTGAAGCTAAACCATACTGGCAGGTACGCAAGGTCGACAAACCTGGGCGAGACCCCTGTCGCTCCTTCTGCAATCTATTCAAGGTATACAGGAGAAACCCCGAGAGAACTTTCAACTGTCGAAGTGGAAGAAATTATAGAGGCATTTGGAAACGGGGCAAGGAGGGCCAGGGACGCTGGGTTTGACGGTGTGGAACTCATGGGCTCTACAGGGTATCTGATCAGTCGATTCTGTTCACCCATTACAAATAAAAGAACCGACAGATACGGTGGGGAAACTCCGGAAAAACTCGCTGCCTTTTTGAAAGAGATAATCAAAAATATCAGGAACGAGGTAGAAAACGATATGAGCCTGTGCATTAAGATGAGTGTAGACGAATACTTGACTGGTGGCAACACGATTGCAGACTCCCAGGTTATGGCAAATATTTTTGTTGAAGCAGGCGCTGACAGGCTACATGCCTGGGCAGGATGGCACGAATCTCCCAAGCCCATGCTCCCCATGTCAATACCCAGAGGGGCCTTTGCCCATCTATCAAAGGCCCTAAAAGAGGTAACTGATGTGCCAGTCAAAGCTTTTGGCAGGATCAACGATCCCTATGTTGCTGCCAGTCTCGTCAGGGAAGGCAAAGCCGATCTCATTGCAGTAGGCAGGGGCCTATTGGCTAACCCTGAATTTGCAAACAAGACGTTTGAGGGGAGGACTGATGAGATACGAACCTGCATAGGGTGTTGTGCTTGTTTTGATACAATGATGTCTCATATACACAGTACGGGTTCTGAAGGGGTCATTTGTGCGATAAATCCAGAGTTGGGAAGAGAAGGAGATAATCTATAAAGCCCCATTGAAAATGGCAAAAAAGTCCTTGTTATCGGAGGAGGGGGCCAGGGGGAATGGAGGCCCGTGTTGCTTCAGTAAAGGGTCATAGAGTCACCCTATGGGAGAAGTCAAAAGAACTGGGAGGGAGTCTGAAAGTAGCGGTTATTACACCTTTTAAAGAAGAGATCGAATGTTTGATCCATTACCTCATTCGACAGATGGAGATAAGCAATGTGAATATTCAGCTCAATAAGAATGCGACTGCTGAGGAGGTACTCAAAGAGAATCCGGATTGTATTATTGTGGCAACAGGATCAAAACAGAATATTCCAAAGATAAAGGGGATTGAAAATGTTGATGTACTATTGCCGATTGACCTGCTCACCGGTAAGGTAGATGCAGGTGAAAGGGTTATATTGATTGGTGGTAGGCTGATTGGTGCGGACCTCGCTGAATATCTCAATGAAAAGGGGAAAAGGGTTACATTGCTTACCAGGCAACGCCGTATCGGATCCGACATTGGGATCAGTACCCGATGGGTGACGTTGATGAGAATACGAAAAAGTAAGATCAAGGTAACCAAAGAGGTCTCATGCAAAGGAGATAAGGAAAGACGGTGTCCTTATTGAAAGGAAGGGAGAAGAGATATTTTTTCCTGCAGACACCATCGTTATTTCTGGTGGTCTCCTGCCTGATAGAGCATTGATAGAAGCATTAAAGGGGAAAATACTGGTAAAAGAGATCGGTGATTGTATTGAGCCAAGAAAGATAAGTAATGCGATTCATGAAGGATTTAAAGCAGCGTTGGAGATTTAGGTGAGTCGATGGAATTGAGTCATTTTTAAATTCTTAATTTGCTATGTCAGTATCCATCCAGAAATGAGTAATTTTGTATAAGGTCAGGGAAGGTTAATTTAGATAAGTTACTTTAAAAACTACCAAGGGGATCATAAGAGAAACCATAGGCGGATCGTATATTACTAATGATTTCACCCGGTGTACTAATAGGCCCTTGCTGCCTCAATTATCGGATATATGAGTTTTCCTTTCTTGTTTTCTGCATCTTTTGTATAAATTGGCCACTGATTCTTTGACCCTTCTTTTATCCCTGGATCTTTTCAAGCTCTTCACTTTCTCTATCTGTGCCCTGGAAGAAACAACCGATATACGATGAATGGAGATGGTTTACTCTTTTTCCTCTTTTTCTGGCATGGTATATTCATTATGTTCAACAGCGATTTTCGCACCGCTATGTGAGACATAATTGATCTTCACTCATCAATGAAACTCGAACTGCAGGCGTTTATTCCCGAGCCAGGATATGCTCGTGGCCTTCTTATCTAACTGGGCT
>JAXHVA010000150.1:0-8414 GCA_034189035.1 Thermodesulfobacteriota bacterium | reverse complement strand
GTTCCGTCGCGCTCCGCGCGCCAGAACAAGGTACTTGACCGGACACCGTGAACCGCACAATCAAACTGCGTTTGCTTGTGCGGCCCCCGGTGCCGGTCAGCACCGCGATTCTGCGAGAAGCCGGAGCGCTGGGACATAATCCGTATCTGAGGCAAATAGAACTATATGATATGGTTGGGTCGGAGACTTAATCAAAGTCATCATCCTTATGAACACAGTTAAGTCAACGCCCTTCTGCTGTTTTGTATACTGAGGTACTTCGAATACAGTGACTCCTTTTTCATTCCTCAATTTCTTTATAAATTCATCTCGTTCATTGTCTTTGAATGGCCCTATTTGCCCCTTATCAGAACAAACAAATTCTGTGCGAATATATGGATGGCTGTATAAGCCTTCATCTCTTAATTTTCGCTGGATGACCCCATATAGAACCGGCAAAGAAAGTCTGTTTAAGATATAGCTTCTATCTTTTCCAAACCTTTTGAGATCGTTGATGAAATTATGTCCATCGATCACTATTGAGAAAGCCAATGCACAATCTCCTTGAAGATAACGGTGGAACTAAGCCGCCGTAGTGTGGCGCGGTTATTGCCTTCCGATGCAATGAACGTGACACGCGTTGCGGTCGGCTTTAGTGATTTGTTATGCACTAGCTCCCACTATTATTACTTTCACGTTTATAGTACCTTCAGGAGTTGACCTTTGGCCTTCTAAATCGTTAACCATTCCTTTAGGATTTGAAATAAAAAGTTCGGGATCGTAGATAACACACCAAAGATGCTCCGCATCCTGATGTTTCCTATAGTGCTCAATATCGATTATTAATTCATCACCAACTTTTGATGCGTGGGCTTTGTCCCTGACTCGCTTTGTTTCTACGACAAGGCTATGAGCAGGCAACAAAAAATCCATTCTTGTATTAGAACCAGCATAACTAGGACAGAACTCTTCTGGTCGAATATCGGAGATCCAAGGTCTCAATAATGCGTGAAGCAAATCTTGAATATCGTATTCAGAAGTGAATAAAAGTGATTGTGCCCCTTTTCTCCTGTATATTAGCGGCTGCATAGCTCTTGGCAGACCTCTAATGATAATTCTAAGAAGTTCATCCAATGAGGATGGTTTATTTCCTTCTTCATGTTTTCCCCTGATAGGTTCTATATCTATGGGTTCATGTTGTCCAATTTGAATTATTCTTCCACCTCTGAAATATCTAAAACCATGCTCTTCTAGAACGTTTACTAAACGCTCTCTTTGTTTATTGTACTCTTCGACGGGATCTGGAGTTTCAATTCCGAGAAAGCCACCAACTGATCCAGAGGAAGGCAACGGAGGCAAATCCATAAATTCTTCAATTATGTTTCCAAGTACCTCTAGACTATTCACATTAGGATCACTGCCAATTTTTTTTAGCCACGTCTTCCACTTGGAGTGATGGGCTAGGTCAGGTGGAGGCCCTGGAGCACCGGCAGTCAGAAACAAAGCATTTAATGAATCATGAGATCCATTCAATACATCAGCAACTGCTGCGCAAACTGCTATCGGAAGACGAACGTTTGACATATATTCTCAATTTTGGTCATGTGCATAACGTTTGAACTAACCGGCGGCTCTCGCCGTCCGGTTCAGTGATTTGTTAGGTGCCAATTATCGTTCAAATAAGATTTCATGTTTTAATCCATCATCGCTTGAGATCTTAAGAACAACACAAAAGGGCGTATTCTCTGGATATTTTTTAACCAGGTAATCCCACCGGGTTATAAGGAAATACATTGCACCGTTTGTTCCAAGTGGAGACATGCCTGCAACATAAAATGCAGTTTGGCCGGTTGCCTGGTTAAAAACACGTTGAACAAAAGATGTCTTCAAATCAGTAATTGGTGGCACATCTTGCAAAACAAAACTGGCGTTATCATCTGTAAACTTTGCTATAGGATGAAAAGCCTCTTCAATGTGTTGTGAAGCTTTGTTATATCCAGGGGACCCCACAGCTATAAAAGTAGAGCTCCTTTCTACGTCTCCGGACTGAAGGGGAGAAAGTAGAAAATCAGCACTGATGTCCGAGAGGAGGAGAAATTTTAAAAACCCTGGCAGTGATTTAACCTGAGGTACAATAAAGTTAAATAGCCGCTGAAAATATGGGATTAACCTAGCCTCATTTGCTGCAATAGCATCACCAGAAAAGGCTCTGGGCGTATTGTCAACACCTATGGAGCCTCCTCTAGTAACGCGAATATTGGAAAGGTAAAGAATAATCCGTTTTTGGGATTTTAGCCCGAAGAAATTTAAAAGCTTTCTCCTGCCTACAGACCAATAGATAATTACACCAACCAAAAAAATAATTCCCAGAGCAATAAATTCGGAGAGCACGTTTTGAAACCATGGATTGTCAAACATAATCACCTCTTTAGCACCTAACGGTTATTAGCAAACACCTACATCCGGCAGTTTATGATATTGAAGTACAAAATACAACAGGAAAAAATAATAAAAAATTAATAAAAACAAGTTGCGCTTGGTTATGTTCGTATGATATTATTTATGATAGATATTTATAATATGCAAAATATAAGGACGTAAGATGTGAATGACAGACAAAAGCTCCAATGCTCCCGGGTTGAACCTTACAATCCGAATCCACGTTGGCCTTTCGGGTCAATCTCCAGGGAAAGCTGAAAGAACCTTCCAAATCACTTTTAATATAGGTTACATAAACTGTATTTTTATTGACTGTGCACAATGTTTGCGGTAGATATAAGCCTATAATATATTAATAAAAGCACTAGCTAAAGATCGTAGATTCCACTCAAAAAAATTCTAAGAAATGATTAATACAGGAGAAGGGCTTTTTATTTAGCCCTGGATACGCTACATTATGAATTAGATTTCCCTTGAACATTGATCTTTGTTTCAAGTTCGCTTTTTAAAGGAGATATGATACTATGTATGAGGAGAAAGAGGAAAAGTTTACCAAGGAAGAAATAAAGGCAGGTGTTGAAAAATTCCTCGATTATGTTGGGTATACGATCCTGGAACCGAAGCATATAGGTTTTTCACTGCCTGATATCCATGTTCAAAGAAAAGAAGGCGATAAAGAATACGAAATAGTTGGAGTAATAAAGAGGGACGTAAGTCAGGCCCTGGAGGGATTTAGAGAACTCGCTGCTGCGAAGTGTGTTCTGGGGCGCAAGGTGGATTACGCATTGATACTCCCCCCAGTAAGTGAGTACTTCTTCCTGGCATTCCTTATCAGAGAGGAAGAATGGTGGTTTACTGTTAAAGACCATTCCTTTATGTGGTGGCTGGTCAATCCAGAAAGGGAAAAAGTAGATTGTCTTGTGGGTTGGCCTCTGGATAAGAAGTTTGGAGATTACTTCAGTCTCCCATCCAGCGCTGATGGGATTATATCTCAGGAAGCAGCCCGAAAAATGGATGAAGATTTTTAAGATTCTTTCTTAACTTTAATTCGACTCGCATGACATTAACCCCTTAGATACGTGTTCATCTGTAAATGACTCTCTTGTCCAACCTCTGCGTCAGTCTCAGACTTCAATAGCTTCGTTCTTTTGACCTTGAATAAAATACTCATTTTCGATGGACACACAATAGAAAGGAGTTACTATGGATCGCAGGGAGTTTCTCAAATTAACGGTAATCAGTAGTATTGGCCTTTTCCTTCCGTGTAATATGGGTCTATTCTTGCGCTCTACCTATGCATCGGAAAACATCGGTCTAGTTGTTGCAAAAGGTGAATCTCCTTCTAAAATTACAAGGGCTGCTATCGATGCATTTGGGGGGATACAGGGTTTTATTGGAAAAGGGGATATCGTAGTGGTAAAACCCAACATTGGATGGGACAGACTTCCGGAACATGCAGCCAATACGAATCCTGAGGTGGTTGCAGAAGTGGTAAGGCTATGTTTTGAGGCAGGCGCAAAGAAGGTGAAGATCTTTGACCGGTCAGTGAATGACCAGCGAAGGTGCTATGTTCAAAGCGGAATTGCTCCAATGGCAAAGGCTTTGGGCGCTGAGGTTACATATGTAGATGATAGGAAATTTAAAGAAATGAAGCTAAACGGCCAGGTGCTGAAGACATGGCCGCTGTACACAGAGATATTTGAGGCGGACAAGGTAATAAATATCCCGATTGCAAAACATCACGGTCTTGCAAAAATCACAATGGCAATGAAAAACTGGATGGGTGTGATGGGCGGTTCGAGGTGGCAGATACACCAGAAGCTCGATCAAAGCCTTGTGGATATTTCAATGGCTATTCAGCCGACTCTTACTGTGCTTGATGCAGTACGCATTCTGGTGACAAACGGCCCGCAGGGCGGGAATCTTTCAGATGTAAGGAGATTGAATACGGTTATAGTGGGTAAGGATCAGGTTGCAGTAGACGCTTTCGGGGCTACGCTTTTCGGAATGGAGGGAAACGAGATCGGATACATAAGGATTGCTTCTGAGACTGGTCTGGGAACCATGGACCTTTCAAAGATAAATATTAAAAGGATTACTGCCTAATAAATGGCCACGATCCGAATGATTTGCACAAGTTTAGTTTTTTGAAAAGAGCGGCTTCAGTGGGAATTAGATTTTAATGCGTGTGCTGTCTGAGCGTTTTTAGTGAGCGTTAAGAAAGAAAAGGGGATTGCCTTACATTTTATATCTAAAACAGGTCATAATGGAATTACCGAATTGAATGGGTATATACATGTTCTTTCTTTACGCCCACTTGGATGCAAGTTTCACACGGATTAAAATCTAATTCCCACTGAAGCCCATTGATAGCTAAGATGATACAACGTGTTTTTTTCTGATATGTTGATAAAGAGAATCATCTATCCATCAAACGGTCTGAATTAATGCAAAACCTCAGAAGGGCTTCACAAGGGATATTCTTACTGATATTTCTATTTCTTTTTTTGCAGACAGAGTCAAAAGGGGCGGATAGACTCGGTTATCCTGTAAAGATCTTCCTCGATTTCGATCCTCTTATCTTCATCACCACGATTCTTTCTGCTCATACTGTTGTAAAGGCGCTCTGTTTTTCCCTAATTGTACTCATTGCCACCGCAATACTCGGAAGGGTATTCTGCGGGTGGGTATGTCCACTGGGCACTCTGAACCATCTCATAGGTTCTTTGAAAAAGCGTCGGTTTGATGCTATAAACAGAGATTGGTACGCAGTAAAATACTCCATCCTTATATTCCTCATCGCTTCCTCTTTGTTTACACTTCAGCTCGTAGGGATTATGGATCCCATATCACTGCTCATCCGATCCGTATCGATCAGTGTCTATCCCCTGTTTAATTACACCATTCGATCTGTCTTTGATACGATATATAACTTACACCCTGCAGGCATTGTTGATATATCAGAATCGATATACGACCTACTCAAAAGGAGTATTCTTTCTTTTAACCAGCCTTTCTTCAACCAGGGTGCTTTTATAGGTTTGATTTTCTTTTTCATACTCGGTTTGAACCTCGTAGAGAGTAGATTTTGGTGCAGGTATCTTTGCCCGCTCGGTGCTTTACTCGGAATCCTTTCGAGGTATTCTCTTTTGAAGAGGTCAGTGAGCGAGGGGTGCAATGAATGCGAATCGTGTGCTAGCTCGTGTCAGGGAAATGCATCTCCTGATCAAAGGGGGAGGTGGAAGTCTGCAGAGTGCCTGTACTGCTGGAACTGTGATGATGTATGTCCTCAGAATGCAGTCAGATTCGGATTCTTCAAAAAAGGGGAAAGCGCAGCTATGGACATTGGAAGAAGGAAAGTTCTCACCTCCTTACTCACCGGTGCACTCGCTGTTCCTTTACTGAGAACGGCCCCTCTTTCAAGATCCAATATTTTCTCTTCTACACTCATCAGACCACCCGGAGCGCTTGATGAAGAAGGCTTTCTCAAAAGATGCGTCAAGTGCGGAGAGTGCATGAAGGTATGCATTACCAACGGGCTTCAGCCCACCTTTCTTGAAGCAGGCATAGAAGGCATATGGTCGCCTGTACTTGTTCCGGCTATTGGGTACTGTGAGTTCAGATGCACGCTCTGCGGTCAGGTCTGCCCTACAGGTGCTATAAAAGCATTAGAGATCAGGGAAAAGATGGAAGTCAAGATAGGGCTTGCAACGATAGACAAAAGCAGGTGTCTGCCCTATTCCCATTCAATACCCTGTATAGTATGTGAGGAGGTATGTCCCACACCCAAAAAGGCCATATGGTTTGAGAGTGTGAAAACGAAAGACAGACTCGGAAAGGAGACGATTATACAACAGCCAAGGGTAGACCTTGAACTCTGTATTGGATGCGGTATATGCGAGACAAATTGCCCGGTGAAAAGTCGGCCTGCAATCTATGTAACGAGTGTCGGTGAGTCACGGTCACTGCAAAACCGGATTTTACTCTCGTAGGAGTTTCTTTCATATTATTAATTATTTAATTGAAAAGGAGGGGATATGTTACAAATGAAGATGAGAACTTTTAGATCATTCGTCGATTTCTTTTCCGGATTGTGGAGTATCTTTAAAGGACCCACATTTCTAATGACTTTTTTGAAAATAGACAAAAAACTGAGAGAAAAGATCTTGCTGACCGTATCAATAGGGAATAACTGTTCCCTATGAGTAACGGCTCATACGGCTGTTGGTAAGCAGCTTGGGATATCTCAGAAAGAAATAGAGAGACTGATCAATTTGGACAAATCAGATTTTAAATATAAGGAATGGCTAGCACTCAAATATGCAAGGGAATCTGGTCTAATAGGAGGAGAAGAACCAAAAGGTGATTTTTTAGAAGAATTTGAAAAAAACTATACAGAAAGAGAGCGAAAATATATCCTTAAGCTTATTAGAGTTCAAGGTTTTGCAAACAGATTGGTTAATTCTATCAAACGAAGTCCATGGAGGTCTGATCTGGTAACAGGATCTGTTGAGTGTAATCTTCTTGATAACCAACAAGGAAATACAAACAAATAAATAAAATGAAAAGAATATCAATAAAATTTAAACTATAAATCAAAAATAATGCGATTCATACCTAATAGTAGCCAATTTTACCCTTGACTATATGGCTATGTAAGAATATCTTTTTATTTAAAGAGTGCATGGCCTGCGGATTTTTAAGTAGTGAAATAAACTGTTAAAAAATCCTGAGACCTAACCCAGTATCTGTTGTAAGGACTTTTTTTAGTTTGTATAATAGATTACTTAGATCAAGAAAGGAGAGTATCATATGAAATGTAAGGTTATTTTTGGGACAATGGTTATTCTTATCATTACGGTTTTTGTATTCACTGTAACCACGAGTGTCTTTGCAGAATCATCCAAAAAGTATCCTAAAAAGTTAGGGTTTATCAAGAAAATTGATAAGGATAATGATGGACGTGTATCGAAGGAAGAGTATCTCGCCAAATACACGGAAAAATTCGATCGTCTCGATGCGAATAAGGATGGTTACATCGACAAGGACGAAGCCGTCACTAAAATGAAAAAGAAGGGTATTATCAAGAGAATGGACAAGGATAATGACCTCAAGGTATCGAAAGAGGAGTTTCAGGGGTCAGACGAGGAGTTCGACCGCTTAGATGCAAACAAGGATGGGTATATAAATAAGGGTGAGGCAATTAAAGGTCACCTTGCAAAGTAGGAGGTATGCTATCCTTTAATAAAGGATAGCATGCTATTGTATCAGATTTGGATACGGTAATTTTCTACTCAATTTAAGAGGATCAGTCGTATATCGTCCACAGGGGGGGGCCTGTTTCTCGGTTAATCCCCCTCTCAAATACCAAAGAGGTGAAGGCCTGTATGATCAATTCGCATGCAAAAAAGAGTATTCCATGAGCGATATGACCACCATAGGCTCTTCCCGTATCGTCGCTTAATGTTATATGGGCATGGACAATAGGATATCTATCTTTCAAAGAAATATTTCCGGATAGGTTTGTAATCTCCAATGACTTATCCAGTGTGAAGAACCGATACTCTCGCTTTTGCTGGTCGTAAAATCCTAAACAAGCCTACTTTATGGTTCCCAGTGCTTCAACGTGTCCGAGTTGAATCCCCTGTTTTCGATAAATCTCATGATTTCTTCCAACAGGTCTATACTTATAAACAGAACCTGCTCATGAATAATTTACTGTGTTTTACTTCTCTTATACTGGCCATATCATAGCTTTGATTCTATGCCCAATGTCAAAAAAATGGCAACGGGCCTTCCTTTAGACAAGCCTCTACTGCCCTTCTCTTTTCAATTGATTTGTTACTAGAGTTTCCACGGAATGGTCGATGCTAGGAGTAATTGCACTAATTATTGCAGCATAAGCTGATCAATTTTTTATTTGGCAATGAATGTTCGATCAGGTATTCTGTCACTGCACTTTCAAGTTTTTTAATATTTTCAAAATATACATTATG
>JAXHVA010000015.1:0-60309 GCA_034189035.1 Thermodesulfobacteriota bacterium | reverse complement strand
CAAGTACCTTGTTCCGTCGCGCTCCGCGCGCCAGAACAAGGTACTTGACCGGACACCGTGAACCGCACAATCAAACTGCGTTTGCTTGTGCGGCCCCCGGTGCCGGTCAGCACCGCGATTAATATTAATTGTGAAGGGGGGTAATAAATATGGATTAGGAATGCCTTAGAAAGGGAATAGTAAACAGTTACTATGAAAGAAGGAGGTAAAAAAATATCATATACGAATCGCTTTGAATAAACAAAGGAAAACAAAGGAGACAGGTAAATAATAACTTATTCCGCTACGCTTCATTACAACCGGCGGGCCTTGTCGTTATTTAATTCAATTTGAAAACTTTAATGGAGGTGTACTATGTTTAAATTAAAAAAAATGATTTGGTTATTGACTTTATTATTATTTGGGATGACCATGTTGACCGGGTCTGGATTTGCACAAGAAGTAGAAACACCTTATCTCATTCTAAACTTGGAAAAAGTACAACTGTTATTTAATGGCAACAAGGCTGAAGAAAACTCTTCTATGGATATGGAATTGCTGTACGAATTATCTGGAGGACAATCTAAAATGAAAGCAACACTTCTTTCGCATGGATTTGTCAGTCATGGATTCAATTCGAGTTATGGAGCTACGGGGAATATCTCACTTCGATTTATACCTGGACAGACAAAAACCACTTACAATCAAAGCACAGATCAAATTATCACCGAGTTTGTGTCTGAGATCCATTATCCATTAATAGATAAGATTATGGGATTTGAGCAGCCTATCAAAGACTATGTAGTACAAGACAATTTCAGATCGTTTACTGAAAAAGCTTCCGGTGTAATCACATGCCAGCTTGAAGATCAACCTGATTTGAAAAGCATGAAACAACAGCCTATCAGAGCTGTTGTTGGAATAAAAGTGAAAGTCGACGAAAAAGTAGTTGGAAGTATTGAATATATTGAGTCTAATAATAATCCTGTGGTAGGTAGCATCATCTGGCCCATCTATTTGAAGGAAACAATAAAAGTACAACCAGTATTCGTTGAATATATACCTGATACAGGGTGTTCTCTAGGTGGTGGTGTGGCAACTACAGGAGGAAGCTGGGAAATTATGAAAGGATATGCATTTGATATTTGGAATAGGTGCTGTCTGCAGATGAACTTTCTTCCACCTGTGTATGTGGCCAATGATGACTGGCGGATTCTTTCTGCAGGAGAAGCAGGTGCACTCCGTGCTTCTTATGATGATCCAAATGCTGTGGAAGTTTTCTTTGTCGAAACATTTGATCCTGTGGGTACATGGGGAGGTGGCGCAACATGGAGCTCAGGAACCGCAAATACACAGATTATTACATGTGATTCAAATCTGCCCATTAATCTGTATAACGTAGCCCACGAGTTGGGGCACAGTTTGAATCTGATGCATCCTAGCTCTCCGCCATTTAACAGTACTCCAAGCTCTCTCATGGAACCGAGTGGATTCTGTTTGGATAATCCTGATTTGATGAGTCAGGAAAATTGCGATAACATTTCGAACCCTTTGATTTACTGGACAATCAGCAAGTTCCAATGCATTACTGATCCCAATATGTAGAAACTTTATCTTCTTTTCTTGCAATCATGAAAAGAACAAGAAGAGTGTTGGTGAGCTGTCAATCCAGATTCCAATTGTACGTATCAGTTCCTTTGGAGAGACGTTTATAAAAATACACTCAACCCGGAAGGTTGGGTGTATTTTTTTCTTTATCTGTCGGAATCCTCAATCACATATTCAATGGAGGACTTACTCGGACTCTTCCCTATGGCCATAGTTTATGAGGCTATAATTGAAATAGAGCAGCTTTTCTGAGGCCATTAATACCCAAGGTCTTAGCAGTTCGCCTATATATCCCAGAAACTTCGTGATCAAGCGAGTGAAGTCCTGTCAAAGAATCACTCTACACTTGAAGACCTAGTCGGCATTGACGGCTCATTTATTGATGGAGGTCTCTTATTTTACTGGGCCGACTATAGAAAATATTCTAAGAAAGCCAAGGTTCATATTAACTTTGACTTAACTGGAGTTATGGATCGAGGATACCAATGCCACAGGCAATTTGATACCCTGCAGGAGGAAAAAAAGTTTTTTGTGTGCCGGATCAAGGCCAGTATCAAAGCTAACAAAGTGAATCTTAGCACTATCGTAAATTCTTCGCCTGGTGGAAACGGCACCTCAAATTCTACCATCTCATTGCCAGAGATAAACGGGGGCGTATGGTTTAAATCCTTTCAGGTGTGATAACATATCTATTGCTGACAATTTACTGCCATGAGCAGCACGACGAGAAGGCCAGTATCAAAAGAGTGAAAGAAGTACGAATCAAAATTCAAACAGGTGTATTCCTGGTATCCATATACAAATACCTAACCGGAAATTACTGGTAATAAAAGAGCAAATGCAAATGATATATAATCGTAATATTGACTTTCGTAAGAAAGTCACTCTTTTCTTCAAAGATGAAGAGCGGAAAAATGACAGTTTGGCATGTGAGGTATTGGGCTGTAGTCGTTCTTTTTACATATGACTAGTAGAATCTCTAAGATAAAACTCATAAAGGCTCTACGGGAGAAGACCGGTCATGGTTTTGTCAGAATTGCCTTTTACTTGAATAAAGATCACAACATAACTCTGCCACTATCTACTATCGGTCATATTATTAAGACGCGAAGGATTGATTATTCCAAAACCTAAAAAACACAGAAGAAACATGCAAAGCGATATGAGATGCCAAACCCTGGAGACATGGTACAGATTGATGTAAAGTATGTTCCTTATCCTATGAGAGGGGAACAGTATAATCAGTTCACCGGCATAGATGATTTTACCATATGGTGCGATGCAGATATATATCCAGAAAAGAGTTCGTTAACAGACTCATCAAAGAATCTCCCTTTCCTATACGCCGTATCCAAACGAATGGAGATACGGAATTTACCAATATATATGTCTCAGACCCTAGATGCATCCTCAAAAAAACCAGAGTACACATGCCGGATCAAATATGAACTTTCTACACTATACGTTATAAAATCATTCCATCATCTACACCACAAATCAATGGCAAGGTTGAAAGAAGATAACTTCTCCGACTTGATATCACTAAATACAATTGGAAAAGACCTCATGGAGGTATCAATATGTAAACTCCGATACTAAAACTCTATAAAAGGCTCAAAAACTATAATAACTCTCTCCTTGTGGTTATAGATAAACTAGCCGCTTAATTTTTTTTGCCAGAACCTTTGTGTTTGACATGTGTTTGGTTAATAACAATATTTGGGTTTTTCCTGCTTGACTCACGGTATTACTTTCTTCTATAATTGGGTAAGGTTGAGTAAAAAATATAATACCTTACTTCGCAACTTGAGAAAAGGAGAAAACAAATGCAAAGAAAAAACGTAAGATGGCCTTTATCAATACTGCTTTTATTTTTCATTATCTTATCATGCGCTCCGCTCTTACTCGCAGCTGAAAAGCAAACGGCATCTGACAGGGTTGCAGTCGTTAACGGTGTTATATTCACACAAGAAGATCTGGATACTGAGATGCTTATAATAAAAAAGCGGCTTTCCATGATGAAAAGGCCTCTCAATGACTCCCAGCTACAGGATTTCAAAGAAAAGACCCTTGAAAAGATTATTGGTCGCGAATTGCTCCTTCAGGAAAGTCAAAAAAAGAAAATAATGATTGATGATGCAAAGGTCAATGAAGAATTTATGGCTTTAAAGAAAAGATACGAAAGTGAAGACGATTTCAAGAAATCACTGAGTGCAAATAAATTAACTGAGGCTGGTCTTAAAGACAGGTTAAAAAAAAGTATGGCGATTAAAAAATTAGTGGATCAACTCTTTACTCAAAAGGTTAATATCACTGAAACAGAGATCAAATCTTACTATGAAAAACAGCCGCAGTTATTCAAAAAACCCGAGATGATACATGCCAGTCATATCTTGATTAAGGTTGATCCAAAGGCTGATGAGGCAAAAAAGAGCGAGGCACGCACGAAAATAGAAGAGATTCAACAGAGGCTGAAAAAAGGTGAGGACTTTTCGGCTCTTGCTAAAGAACTCTCGCAATGCCCCAGCAATGCTAAGGGCGGAAGCCTGAATTACTTTTCACGGGGACAAATGGTTAAGCCTTTTGAAGAGGCCGCTTTTTCTTTAAAACCAGGCGGAATAAGTGACGTTGTTGAGACCAGATTCGGTTATCACTTGATTAAAGTTGTCGATAAAAAAGCTGAAACCACAATCACTTTCAAGGATGCAAAGGATAGAATTGAGAAACACTTGAAGAATACAAAAGTTCAAGATCAGGTCAAAAAATACGTTGATACTCTCAAAAATAACGCAAAAATAGAAGTATTTCAAAATTAAAGAAAGGAATTAGTCATAATATGAGTCAAAGTTACTTTCAGGATGAAGTAGAAGGAAACTACTGTTTTGGTTGTGGAAGTGATAATAAGCACGGGCTTCAGATAAAGAGCTATTTATCAGGAGATGAGCTTGTCTGTAAATGGCAGCCTAAGGAATATCATACAGCTGCACCTGGCATACTCTATGGCGGAATTATTGCATCTCTAATTGACTGTCACTCAGTCTGGGCTGCTGTAGTGGATGCTTACCGAGCAGAGAGTCGGGAAATAAACTCCGACCCTCCTATATTCTATGTTACAGGATCTTTGAATGTCAAATATCTGCGCCCGACACCGATGAATGGCCCTGTTGTATTGAAGGCAAGGGTAAAGGAAATGCGAGAGAAAAGCACTGTGGTTGTCTGTTCGCTTTTTGCAAACGAACAGGAATGCGCTCAAGGAGAGGTCGTCGCTGTAAGAATATCTGAAAGCTGGATCAAGCCTGTGTGAATGCTGCCTTATTTACCGATGCAAAAATCTGAAAAGATCGCATCTAGGATATCCTCTGAGGTAGTCTCTCCAACAATTTCACCCAGATATTTTAATGCAAGCTGCATATCCAATACAATGAACTCAGGGGACATCTCTTTACGGATACTCTCATCTGTAAGCCTTAGGCTTTCTAATGTCTTTTCTAGGGCGATTTTATGTCTAGTATTCGTTACAAATACAGATGAAGATACATCGAACCTATAATGGGCAATTGTAGAAAATATAGCTTCTTTTAATTCTTCTATCCCCCAAAAATGCAATGCTGAGATCTGGACAGTAGGATAATTATTTAATGCGGTCTTTAATCGATTCAAAGTCGACTCATATACGAGATCAATCTTGTTTAAAACAATAACAACTTTTTTATCGATTAACTCTCCAATCAAACTAAAATCACCTTGATTTAAGCCCTGCGAACTGTCTAAAACTAAAAGTACAATCTCCGCGCAGCTCAGCTTTTCTTTGGCTAATCTCACTCCTTCCTCTTCTATAATATCCCTGGTATCTTCTATGCCGGCCGTATCTATGATCTTTAAAGGGAAACCCTTTATACTGATTGCTTCTTCAATAAAGTCTCTTGTTGTTCCGGGAATGGGGGTAACGATAGCCCGATTCTCTTTTAACAAGCAATTCAAAAGACTTGACTTCCCTACATTTGGCTTGCCAACAATAACAGCTGAAATACCCTCCCTATAAAACCGTCCCTCTTCATAACTGTCTATCAGGGCTATAATTTTATCCTTCAATCCACTTATTTTGGATTGTAACTCTTTAAAGGAAATGATATCTATATCTTCTTCAGGAAAATCAATTGCGGCTTCGATAGGGGTCAGAAGGCTAACAATAACCTCTTTTATTCTCTTTACCTCTTTGGATAATACCCCTCTCAGTTGTTGGTTTGCAATCTTAAGGCTGGCATTTGTTTGTGACTTGACGATATCAATTACCGCTTCTGCTTGTGACAGATCAATCCTGCCATTTAGAAAAGACCTCTTTGTGAACTCTCCTGATTCGGCGAGTCTGGCACCCTCTCTTAACACGATTTCAAGGATTCTTTGTAAAACCAAAATACCGCTATGACAGTTTATCTCAACCACATCCTCCTTTGTATACGATAGAGGTTTACGCATAAACGATATTAAAACCTCATCTATAGAGGATCCGTCTTTGGTATCAATTACCTCGCCGTAGTGAAGTTGGTGGGATTGTAAAGAAAAAGGGTGATGTTTACTCCTAAATATTCTCTGAGCAATCTGAAAAGACTTGGGGCCGCTTATCTTAATAATTCCTATACCACCCATGCCAATAGGAGTGGCTATGGCTGCTATTGTATCCTCTTCAAGCATTTACCTATTCATAAAAACTAATAAATAGACTGGCTTTTCTTCGCTGAGATTACGACCCTCCTTAAAAGCCCATCACCTTTACTTGTTGTTGTCAGTTGATCATCACCCTGGAGGGTCATATGGATTATTCTTCGGTCATGAGCATTAAGGGGAGTTATGGAAAGAGGTTTTCCAAATTTCTTTACCCTTTCACCCAATTTAAGCGCTAAATTCTCTAATGATTCAATCCTTCTCTCTCTATACCTCTCCGTGTCAATAATTATCCTCTTTCTATCCTTTAAAGATCGATTTACAATCTTATCTACAATATGTTGCATTGCATCTAATGTCCTTCCCCTGCGTCCAATGAGGAAGCCGCTTCCATCACCATTTATATTGAGCAATATTTTGTTTCCATCATCCTTAGCATCAACAGTAGCATCCGTCTTTAATCCGGCAAGAATTCTCTCAAGCGTTCTTTTTGCAAGTTCTAGTTTGTCTTCGACTTTAGCCTCCTTTATACTAGCCTTGATTTTTGCTTTCTTTGTTCCCATAAAACTAAATAATCCAGGGGCACCATCAGAAATGACATCTATATCTAGCATATCTTCTGAGAGGTTAAGCTCTCGGCATGCCTTCTCAATAGCCTCTTCAACTGTCTTCCCTTCTGTCTCAATAAAATCCATAATGAACCTCCTGACAACTATGCCGTATACTTATTAATATATAACTGCTGACCAATAGATAAGATGTTATTGACTAACCAATAGATAACCAGTCCTGATGGGAAATTAAGGAACATGAATGTAAATATAATGGGCATTGCTAACATCACTTTTGCCTGCATCGGATCCCCCATTGTAGGGGTCATCTTTTGCTGTATGAACATTGAAGCCCCCATTAAAACAGGAGTAATATAAGAAGGATCCTTTGCGGACAGATCTTTTATCCAAAAGATAAAAGGAGCATGTCTCAGTTCAATAGATCCCATTAATGCCTTATATAAGGCGAAAAACACAGGAATCTGCAATATCATGGGAAGACAACCGCTCAATGGATTAACCTTATGCGTACGATACAATGCCATTATCTCTCTGTTTAGCTTCTCTTTATCGTCTTTGTACTTCTTTTTCAGTTTGGCCATAAGGGGTTGAACCTTTTGCATATCTTTCATGGACTTATAACTATGATGAGTTAAGGGAAAGAAAACTATTTTGATAACAACGGTTAAAAGGATAATCGCAACTCCATAATTATTGGTTATTCCATTTATAAATTTTAAAAATAACAATAAGGGTTTTGCAATCATATCGAACCATCCGAAGTTAAGGGCCTTTTGCAAATCAGCCCCAACAGCTTTGAGAATATCAATATCCTTAGGGCCGCAATACAGAGAATAGCCATACTTGGCCTTTTCACCATAATTCAGCTCTATGGGCTCGATAATATCGACAGATATGACATCTGTTGAGGATTTAGAAATCCTCAACCGTGTATTTTGGGTTTTTTTTGGAATGATTGAAGATATAAAATACTTGTCTCCATAACCAGCCCATTTAATTTCTCCAGAATAAAGCATATCTTCCTTTATTTTTTTAACTTTTATTTCCTCTAGCTCTCCGTTTATCAATGATACAGGGCCTGTAAAACTGAAACGATCCCCTCCCTTTTTCGGATCGAGTTCTCTTTTCCAGCTGAATATCGTATTCTCTTTGAGACGCATATCAGATAGATTCGCAATACTTATATCAATATCAACAAGATATCTGTCAGCATAAAAAGTAAACTTCTTAATAACTTCAATTCCCTCTGGAGAAGTCCAGGAAAAGGATATGGAACCCTGTTCCCAGGCTTCCATCAAAGACATTGAATTGCTATCTGTTTCAAATACAGCTTCATTGAGATCAAGATAATCAGTCTTTGAAAGTACCAGACCCAGAGAATACTCCTTCGATTTCTGCGCTGCAATCAGCTCTATTTCATGAGCATCCTGTCCAGTCTTGTCTTTATACTTCCGAAGTTTCCAACTCTTCAATTTTGCTCCGTGATTGGTAAAGACAGCTTCATATAATTCGGTTATTACTGATATATCTCTCTCTTCTCCTATGATCTCTTGCCTTTTAATGAAGGGCTTTCCGTCTCTTACCTCTCTGAATGTCTCTTCTTCTTGGCCGAAATCTATGGTCTCTTTTTGATCTGGCAAGACAATATCGCTTTTAGGGGGACGTGTATCTATTGGCGTTTTTCTTGATTTCTCAATTATATATTGGTACAAAAAAAGAACCAAAAGAGACAAGACTACAGCAAGCAGGGCTCTTTTCTCCATTTAATTAAAACTCCATAGTTAGTAGTATTTTAGTCATTATCCTTTTTCATGATTGGGTGGTATCCTCCAGGATGAAATGGATGACATTTCAAAACCCTGAAAATTGACAACCCCAGTCCTTTAAAGACACCATACGTCTCAATGGCCTGGATTGCATATGAAGAGCATGTTGGAATAAATCGGCAAGTAGGAGGCTTTAGTGGAGATATGTATTTCTGGTAATATGTAATGATAGTAATTATGGTATTTTTTAGCATCAAGTTATTGATGAGAATTCACTATCAGCGTCAAACTCTCGGTCTAAATTAATGAAGATAAATGATCTAGAAATCCTTACACTTATTCAAGAAAGATCTTTAGTTCATCATAAAGTGAGAAATAGTCCAGGGAATCTGCCCCTTTTTTCGCTATAAAAACAATATCATGGCAACAAGGGATCTGGGCCTTATTCAACCTAAAAAATTCCCTAACCAACCGTTTTACCCTGTTTCTCTTGACTGCATTACCGATCTTCCTACTTACCGTAACACCTAGACGATTTTTACCCATATTATTGGGACTTACGATTATAGTAAATTTCCCAGTATGAAATTCTTTCCCTTTTCTTAGAGTCTCCAGGAATTGAGATCTTTTTAGAATCCTTTCATCTTTACGCAATGAGAATTCTGACATTTTACCAAGTCACTTCAAGACATGTTCGTATTCAGGCACTTGGTTACACTGTCAATCTGGTTCTCCCCTTTGCCCTTCTTCGTTTCAGTATCGCTCTTCCTGATTTGGTTCTCATCCTGGTTAAAAAACCGTGATTTCTCTTTCTCTTTAAATTACTGGGCTGAAATGTCCTTTTCATGTAGTTTTACTCTTCATTTATAATTTTTGTATACTCCACAAAGTATCAAAACATCTGTCTTTTCTGCTTACTAAAGATTCATTCTAGTTTATTTTATCGGTTTTTGTCAAGCTATTTTATATAAGGACATTAAAGTTGTTGCCATATATCTTGATTTTTGATATTCTTCAATTGACTGAATAAAAGCCCATCCTCACTCCTTCGATAAGATCACTTCACTCAAACCTTATCGAACAAAACCCTATTAGCAAAGGAGGTTTCTAAATGGATTATAACTTCACAAAAGAAGAACTGAGTATTAAAGAGACTATTCGTCAATTTGCAAAAAAGGAGATTGCTCCATTAATAAATCAGATAGAAAACGAAAAGAAAATACCGGAAGACCTACTTAAGAAAATAAAAGAATTAAATATCATTGGTTTGCCTTTTCCAGAAAAATGGGGTGGGTCTGCAGGTTCTTACATCAGCCTTATCCTGGCTATTGAAGAGATGTCTTATATCTATCTCCCCTGTCTGTTTTATTCTCTGGTGTCATCCATGGCAGCGTATGGATTTCTTAATTATGCCAATGATTACTTGAAGGAAAAGTACCTAAAAGGATTGATTACAGGTTCAATAAATGGAGCCTGGGCCTTCACTGAGCCAGATACCGGATCCGACCCAAAACAACTCAAAGTAAAAGCAGTTAAAGATGGGAATGACTGGGTACTTAACGGTACAAAGAGGTTTATAACTAATTCTGGGATTGCCGATATTGCAGTGATATTCGGTTTGACTGAAAAAGGTGTGACCGCATTCGTAATTGAAACACAAAACCCCGGATATATTGTAGGTAAAAGGGAGGAATTCCTCGCTTTTAGTGGTTCGGACAATGGTGATATCATTCTGGAGGATGCCAGAGTAAAAGACGAAAATATACTGGGAGAAGAAGGACAAGGTTTCAATATTTTGCTCACCGTGGAATCTTTCGCCAAGATTTCATCCTGTGCTGGAAATGTGGGCCTTGCAAGAGCAGCTCTCGATTATGCATTACAATATGCAAAAGAGAAGACCCATAGAGGAACCCCCATAGGGTTTAAGTTCCAAATGACACAATGGAACTTGGCAACAATGGCCTCAAAAGTAGCAGCCAGCCGTGCCTTTCTCTATTCTGTAGGCACAAAGATGGATAAGGGAGAAAATGTCACAGGGGTATCATCACTGCTAAAAATATTCACAAGTTCAGCAGCAAGGGAAGTTGCCTCCGATGCTGTTCAAGTTCATGGGGCTTATGGTTTATCTAAAGAATACGCTGTTGAAAGGCTATACAGGGAATCAAAAGTAAACGAAGTTGTCTTGGGAACAAATGAAATACAGAGGGTAATTGCTGCAAATGTTTTAATGAGAAGTTAATGGGTGGTTGCAATATAGCTATTTTCTTTGAGCTGTGACCAAAAATCTCATTTATCGTTTTGCTGAAACACTCACCCATAAAGACAAGGGACTTCAATTTTTTGAGCTCAAAGGTTGAGCACACAATCTTTCCTTGCATATATTAGTGAAAGAAATGGGAAAAGTCATTGCTGAAAGGTGTATGATTGCCTCCCGTTTCAAGTATTTCCTGTGTCCATTGGTCTTTGCATCTCTTACAAAAAATAAAGCTAAAGTCTTGATAAGCATCTCTTTCAAGGACTTCTTCATCATAGTCTTCAATTCCTGACAGAAGCCTTTCATATTCGTCATCGATAGCTCCGTCTGGTTCTAATAGCATTTCATCAAAATCAGCCAATATACTGATATTTATAACATACTTCAGGCTTCCAAAAGGAAGTTTCTTACCACATCGAAAACATATCTGATATGACATAATATTATTCACCCTAATCCTCTGTAAAAGATTTATCCTTAGTTATTAATAAATATAGCGTCATCAAAAAGACGATATTGATATTATACCCAAAGGTGCTCAAATTCCATCGGCTACTTTTCACATTTCCTTTCATTTTACTTTTTTGCAAAATTTTAACATTAAGCTATCAGCAAGTTTCAACGATGGCCAAATTTTTAATACGTGTAATGTCTAAACGTCTTTTAGATAAGAAAGAACAGGTCATTTTCTCACATAGCATATCTTAAACAGGCTATAATCGAATTACTGATCTAAAAACACTCCTATCAGGATCAACCAATAAAGACATTACGTACTATCCCGTGGCACAGCTAACATCCTATCAAGTGCCTTTTTTGATGGTATTCGTATCTCTTCTGGAACTTTTACCACATTGCTTAATTCGATTATAGCTGACAACACACTTTCAAGTGTTATTAGCTTCATGTTCGGACAAACTAGACTCTTCGATGCGAGGAAAAAACTTTTTTTAGGATTCTCTTTTCTTAATCGATAGAGTATCCCCATTTCAGTTCCTATTATGAACTCTTCATTATTTGTTTTTTTAGCATATTCGTACATACCTGAAGTACTGCAGATATGATCAGCTAACTCAAGCACCTCAGGTTTACATTCCGGATGAGCTATAAAAATGGCGTTTGGATGTTTTGTTTTACTTTCTAATACCTCTTTTGCCTTCAGGCGATTATGGGTCGGGCAGTAGCCTTCCCACAAAAGAACCTTTTTATCAGTAAATCGTGACACATATTTTGCCAGGTTCTTATCAGGAAACATATATACTGCCTCACTTTTAACAGAGTTTACAACACTAATAGCATTAGCAGATGTGCAACAGATATCACTTCTGGCTTTCACACTGGCTGATGAGTTGACATACGTAACAACTGTCGCTTCTAGGAGTTCTCTTTTTTTATCAATTACTATATCTTCTGAAATCATGTCTGCCATGGGGCATCCTGCATCAAGTCTGGGAAGTATAACTTTCTTTTCAGGAGAGAGAATAGATGCACTTTCTGCCATAAAATGAACACCACAAAAGACTATTATCTCATAATCGCTTTGCGATGCCTTGATACTTAACTCCAGTGAGTCGCCTGCAAGATCGGCGATCTCTTGTATCTCATCCCTTTGGTAGTTATGAGAAAGCAATATAGCGTTCTTTTCTTTTAGCAGGCGCCTAATCTTCTTTTGTAACTCAAGGACTTCCAATGGGCTCTCCTCATTACTTAAAAATAGAAATCCCTTTCTCATTAAACAGTGTTAGTCCATAAATGACCGTTAATATCAGTATCAGGTTCAAAATCTAAGGAAAAATCGACCTGTGACCATACAAATAAAAGAATTCCTGCGGTTAAAATAACCTACTTCATTGGATCCAAACAAACTGATAGTAGTGAACTAGATAAAATATAGACAGAAATTATACTAGATTATATTAAAATCCTGTTTTTGTCAATTTAAAAACCAAAATTCACTTTAAACAATATTAATAAATAAGCTATCGCCTATCTTTATCAAAAAGGCTGAAAATTCAATTCTTAAAAGGAAAATATTCAAATATTTTTTCTTTTAAAACAAAATATTCTATGATATATATTTATGAATTTCATGAATGAGAATTTGACCGTCGTTAAGGAGTACCGTCGGTTTTCAATCTCAAGATGCTTTTAAAAAAACTCGAAGCTCTTGAAGACATAAAGGGTTATTTCGCAACAAGCTTCATTTATGTATACTCAAAAAGCTAAGCGGCAGAAGCATTTGAGAAGATGATAAAAATTACAAATCGTTTAAAAAGTGTACCTATTTACGGTTGCCCAAATATTTAGCTTCTGAAAATGACCATTTGCTTTGGCAAAGAATAAAATACAGGAGGGTGTCGTGTCTGGACATTCAAAGTGGAGTACAATCAAACACAAAAAGGGCAAAGAGGATGCTAAAAGAGGTAAAATATTCACCAAGTTGATCAAAGAAATTACCGTTGCCGCGAGGATTGGTAGGGGAGATCCTGAGGGAAATCCTCGTTTGAGGACCGCTATTGCCAATGCCAAAATACAGAATATGCCAAATGAAAATATAGAGAAGGCTATAAAAAGAGGCACTGGAGAGTTAGAAGGGATTAACTATGAAGAGTTAATTTATGAAGGCTATGGCCCTGGAGGAGCTGCTGTAATTGTAGAGATACTGACCGATAATAAGAACAGAACAGTAGCAGAAATAAGGCATATTTTTTCTAAGAACAATGGAAGCCTAGCAGAATCAGGGAGTGTAGCATGGATGTTCGAAAAAAAAGGGCTTATTGTGTTTGAAAAAGGACAAATAGATGAAGATGATTTGATAGATATAGCCCTTGAAGCTGGTGCAGAAGATGTAAAAGAAGGAGAAAATGAATATGATGTTATCACTGCACCTGGGGACTTTGAAAAAGTAAAGGAGACTATCGAAACGAACAAATTGGGCTATGAGTTAGCTGAAATTAGTATGGTTCCGAAAAGTACAGTGAAGCTCGATGGCAAAGATGCCAGGCAGATGCTCAGGCTTATGGAGATGTTGGATGAGAGTGATGATGTTCAAAAGGGGTACTCAAACTTCGATATTCCGGATAACATAATCGAAGAGCTGAGTTCCAGCTAGGAATGAATAAAAAGAAATGAAAGTATTGGGTATTGATCCTGGGAGTTCGATCACAGGGTATGGTATAGTTGAAAAACGCAAGAATATACTTTTCCACTTAGGAAATGGTGAGATATCCGTAAACTCAAAGACTCCTTTCCCTCAATCCCTAAAAATGATCAATCAACAATTAGAGAAGATTATTTTAGATTACTCTCCAGATGTAATGGCTATTGAGAACCTGTTTTTTCACAAGAACGCAAAGACCGCACTAAAATTGGGACATGTAAGGGGAATATTAATTTTAACGGCGGTTAATGTCGGCTTGGATATATATGAATATTCTCCATTGGAGATAAAACAGGCTGTTGTTGGTTATGGAAGAGCAACCAAAGATCAAATACAGTTAATGGTAAAAGAGCTTCTAACCCTCCCAGAGGTTGCTCCTGTTGATGCCTCAGATGCCCTCGCTGTGGCGATCTGTTATATTCATTCAATAAATATGAGGGAAGCCATAAAACATGCACGATGATTGCTCATATTTGTGGGAAATTAACCCATAAATCCCTTGAATATCTGATCGTTGATGTAAACGGTGTGGGTTACAAAATCCACATCCCCCTTTCTACCTTTTACCGACTTCCAGATATCGATAGTAGTGTTAAACTCAATACATACACCCATGTAAGAGAAGACCAGCTTCAACTCTACGGTTTTCTTACTACTCAGGAGAGGGACATCTTTCAACTCCTTATTGGTGTCTCTGGTATTGGTCCAAAATTAGCAATCAATATCCTCTCGGGGATTCCTTGCAATGTTCTTTATCAGGCATTATTAAACGGGGACACAAAGAAATTGAGTGCAACGCCTGGTGTCGGGAAAAAAACAGCACAGAGAATGATACTAGAGCTTAGGGACAAAATTGAAGGAATAACCTTATCAGATGAACCTCCAACCATTAGAAAAGAAGGTCAAGAAGAGATAGACAGAGACCTTATCTTTGCACTTATCAATCTCGGTTATAAGAAGACTGTAGCAGAAAAAGCCCTAAAAGAGGCCAAAGCAGCAATAAAGATGGATACATATATTATTGAAGATCTTCTAAGAGAAGCCTTACGGGTTTTATCAAACTAAGGGCCCATCCAGAAATAGGACGTTAAACAAAAAAGGGCTCGGGAGAACTTTCAGTTCAAAAATGAAGGGTTTACGTTGAATTAAGGCCACACAAAGTTTGTGCTGAGGCCTATATTATGTTATGATATAAGTGTAAACTTGAAGAGAACACAGAGAGAAAAACCCAGTTATGGATGGAAGCAAAATAACTCTATAAAACGGATACCTTATGTCTACAGAAGACGCCAAACCACAGGGAAATGAAGAGGATATCTATTACGAAACAAGCCTTAGGCCAAAAGAGTTGGATGAATACATAGGTCAAGAGAAGATTAAAGAAAACCTCAGAGTTTTTATAGAAGCAGCCAAAGCGAGAGGCGATGCTTTAGATCATGTGCTGTTTTATGGTCCTCCAGGGCTTGGTAAAACGACTCTTGCGTATATTATCTCCCAAGAGTTGAAGGTGAATATCAAAGCTACTTCCGGGCCTGTAATTGAACGACCAGGGGACCTTGCAGCAATACTTACCAACCTTCAGCAACTGGATGTTCTCTTTGTTGATGAAGTACACCGTCTGAACCATGTGGTGGAAGAGATTCTTTACCCTGCAATGGAAGACTTTAAGCTGGATATAATTATCGGTCAGGGGCCAGGTGCCAGATCTATTAAGTTAGACATCCCCAGATTTACACTGGTAGGTGCAACTACCAGAGCGGGTTTACTTACATCACCTCTGAGGGATCGATTTGGTGTAGTTGCAAGGCTTGATTTTTATCTCCCTGATGAACTTCATAGGATTATTACTCGATCTGCTAACATATTACATATTATGATTCAACCTGATGGTGCTATGGAGATAGCGAAAAGGTCCAGAGGTACCCCTAGGATAGCCAACCGGATCTTAAGAAGGGTTAGGGATTATGCTCAGGTAAGAGCAGATGGCGTGATTACAAATAAAGTAGCAAAAGATGCACTTAAAATGCTCGATGTAGATAATGAAGGACTCGATAAGATGGATAGAAAGATCCTCTTAACTATTATAGAGAAGTTTAGCGGGGGGCCTGTAGGGATTTCTTCTCTATCCGTTGCGGTTAATGAAGAAAAAGACAACATTGAGGATGTCTACGAACCTTTCTTAATTCAAGAGGGATACCTCTCTCGCACACCCAGAGGAAGAGTAGCTACAAAAAAGGCTTTTGACCATTTTGGTAGAAATTTAGACGATTCTTTGCAGGGGAAATTATTCTGACTTCAAAATAAGAAAGGATATTCGAATACAAAGATGCAGTTTCACAATGAAATCACCTTTATTTCAAGACCATTTGCCCAAACTCCAATTCCCCCTGTCCAAAACGTTTTTGACAGATACTCGATACACTACTTGCGACTTCAAAACTCACTATCCAAAGCTCAAACCATTGAAATCGCTAAAATTTAGCTGATACTCCGATATACGAAGGTTAAGATTAATTAAAAAAAGAAACCTTTAAATTACAACGAAAACTAATTAAGAAAATCTCTTTATAGTTTTCTCTGACAGGCATATTCAACACTGTTTAGCTGAGAAACTGATTGAAAAAAACACATCCCTAGTAATACTTCACCAGAAGGCATGGATCTTAAATACTCCTGGTTGATCCTTTATCTAGAGAAAGGTCATTTTCAAAAGACAACCGAACTGCCGTAAAGGCTTCATCAAGGTAACAAAGGTTGCAGTTCGGTCTTTTAGGGGGAAATGGAGAGCCCTCTGATGGACAGAAAACCTACCTATGAATAATTAGCGCAGAGAGTTTGGGATCTTGAGAAAGAAATCTTTGAACGAAATAAGCTCGATGGGGCGTTTCGGGAGAGTGAACAGCGCTACAGAAAGATATTCGAACAATTACCAGACTCTGTTTTACTGATCAATATAGATAATGGAACGTTCAGCGATTTCAATGACAGGGCCTGCGAAAGCCTGGGTTACAGCCGTGAGGAGTTCAAAAAGTTGAGGCTGTCGGATATTGAGGTAATTGAGTCTGAATCTGAAATTATACAACATATGGCAGAAATAGTCCAAAGAGATGGCGATCACTTTAAGACGAAACATAGAGCAAAAAACGGAAATCTGCATGACGTTATGGTGAGTACAAAAGTCGTTTGTATTGATGGAAGGAAATGCATTCAATCGATATGGACTGATATTTCAAGCAAAAAGAAATCAGAAAATGCCCTGAGGTAAAGCGAGGAAAGGCTTCGATCCATTCTTGAGGCAAGTCCTGATCCGGTTTTATTATATGATAATGAGGAAAATATACAGTATATGAATCCTGCCTTTATCAAGGTTTTTAGATGGACTTTCGATGAATTACAAGGAGGCAACATTCCGTATGTGCCTGATGATCAAAAAGAGAAAACGAATCTGTAGGTAAAAAAGGTGTATAGAAACAGAAAACCGGTGAGGATGGAGACCCGCAGGTTGACCAAAAACGGTTGTACACTTGATGTTCTGTTAAGTGCCGCAGTAATCGAGGGGCATAGAAAAAGGACTGAAGGGATGATGGTAAATATCACTGAAAGAAAGAGGTTAGAAGGCTCCTCCAGTCACAAAAGATGGAGGCCATTGGAACCCTTGCTGGAGGTATAGCCCATGATTTCAACAATCTTCTCATGGCTATACAGGGATATGCATCGCTTATGCTCATGGATACTGGACCACACCACCAAAATTACGAGATGCTAATCAATATTGAAGAAGCTGTTAAGAGCGGAGCGAATCTGACCAAGCAACTTTTGGGTTTTGCAAGATTTGGGAAGTATGAGATACGCCCTATTGATATAAATGAATTGATTGAAAAGACTTCCGTAATGTTTGGATGGACTAAAAAAGAGATCAAAATCTACAGGAAGCATCTAAAAGACATCTGGACCATAGAGGCAGACTGGGGACAGATGGAACAGGTACTTTTGAACCTCTATGTCAACGCATGGCAGGCCATGCCAGGTGGGGGAAAACTCTTCATTGAGACGGAAAATACGATACTCCATGAGGAGTCTTTCAATTTGAAGCCAGGCAAATATGTAAGGATATCAATTACAGACACAGGCGTTGGTATGGATGAGGAAACTAAGCAGAGGGTATTCGAGCCGTTTTTTACCACAAAGGAGATAGGAAGAGGGACAGGACTTGGCCTTGCCTCAGTTCATGGCATAATATCAAGTCTCATGGTGGTATAATAGAATTACTCAGCGAGAAGGGCATGGGGACAACCTTCAACATCTATCTTCCTGCATCAGAGAAGGAGTTACTTAAAGGAAATGGGATGCCGGATTGTCTTTTGAAGGGAACAGAGACGGTTCTTCTAATAGACGATGAGGACGAGATCATCAATGTAGCTGAGAGGATGCTTTATAATGATAGGCTATGCTGTTCTGATAGCAAGAAGCGGTAAAGAGGCCGTGAACATTTACAAAGGGAATAATGAAAGGATCGACATGGTTATCCTCGATATAATCATGCCACAGATGGATGGTGGGGAAGTCTATGATAGGATGAAAGAGGTCAATCCGGATATAAAGGTACTCCTTTCAAGCGGTTACAGTTTAGACGCTCAGGCAGCTGAATTAATGAAACGAGGGTGTAATGGTTTTATACAAAAACCCTTCCCCATAAAGAAGCTCTCTCAAAAAATAAGGGAGGTTCTGGACAAAGGTCAGGATCAACTTGATGGATGCTATGTATGAAAAAAAGTAGAAAAATAGATTCGCGAGAAGTCGGTTTAGAGATCGCTTTGCTCTTAGGAAAACACTTTTTTAAAACAGAACATCTCCATTATGGATATTGGACAAGCGATCTTGATATAGATCTTCTTAATTTACCGCAAGCCCAAGAAAATCATTCTAATTTTGTAATTTCTCATATTCCTTCACAAACCAAAACTATCTTAGATGTTGGATGTGGCGTTGGCAGATTTGCCTTAAAATTAGCAGATAGAGGATACCATGTGGATTGTGTTTCTCCAAGTCCTGTCTTCACAAAATATGCACACGATCTATTGGGAAATAAAAGTCATATCTTTGAATGCAGCTTTGAGACATTACAGACAGAAAATCTATATGATATGATCTTGTTTAGCGAGAGTTTTCAATATTTAAAACTAAAAAAAGTATTCCAAAATGCCCTTAAGTTCTTAAATGACGGCGGTTATATTCTAATATGCGACTTTTTTAAGACAGATGCAAATGGCAAGAGTGCTCTCAGGGGAGGACGCAAATTGACTAAATTTTATGATACTGTCTCCCAATATCCGTTAAAAACGATTAAAGACATAGATATTACCCCAGAAACAGCTCCAAATCTAAAGATTGTAAACGATTTACTGACAAATGTCGGACATCCGATCTGGAATTTGATTATTCATTTTTTAAACAATAATTACCCATTATTTTCTAAAAGCTTACAATGGAAGTATAGAAAGAGAATAGAGAAGATCAATCGAAAATATTTTAGTGGTGAAAGGAATGCCGAGAATTTTGCAACTTTTAAGTCTTATCGACTTCTTCTTTATCAAAAAGTAAGTCTATAAGTCGTGAGGTTTAATGCCACTTAATGACTCAATGAATCGTATCCTCACCAAAGCGCTTTTTCCTTAGCTCCTTCTTTTCCCTAAAAAGTTCTTACTATTTTCGAATTTGAGAAGCCTTTACGTTGCATCTGGTCAATGTAATGCAAATGCGAGTTTTTAGTGTAGAGTCCTTATTGGTATCATTTCAATCCTGACTTCAAAGTTCAAAAGGAGAAAGAATATGTTTCCTCTCGATGGGGTCAAAGTTCTAGATTTCTCTCAGTCCGCTGCAGGCCCTTTCTGTGGTATGCTTCTTGGAGATATGGGTGCGGATGTAATAAAGGTAGAGCCTTTGACAGGGGATTCATTTCGGCCACTGTTAAATGGTGCATGGTCTCAGATAATTAATCGAAACAAGAAAAGTTTGGCCATCAACCTCAAGACCAAAAAGGGAAAAGAAATTGCCTTGCAACTGTCTCGTGATGCAGACATACTCCTCGAAGCTTTTACTCCAGGGACAATCGACAAATTGGGTCTTGGGTATAATGAGATTAGAGATATTAACCCGGCAATTATCTACTGTTCTCTTTCTGGTTATGGTCAGGATGGCCCATATAGCTATCGCGCGGGTTATGACGTTTGCACTCAGGCTGAATGCGGCATGATGGCGGCTACCGGAGAACCAGAGGGCGGTTATGTCAGGATAGGAACCTCACCGATCGATTACGGAACCGGAATGTTCGCTATGATCGGGATGCTTTTGGCCCTCCGTGTGCGCGATGAAACCGGAACAGGACAACTTATTGACGTTTCGCTCTTCGATACAGGAGTAACCTGGATGAATCACTGGTTCGCAAACTATGCAATGACTGCAAAGGATCCTCTTAGGCTTGGATCCGGCCATGAATTTGCAACTCCGTACCAGGTTTTTGAGACTAAAGATAAACCTCTTTTTATAGGGGTTGCGAGCGATAAGTCATTTGCAGACTTTTGTAGGGAAGTCGGATTGAACTCTTTGCCGGAAGACCCGAAATTCAATAACGCTTATTCCAGGTTGCTACACAGGGACGAACTGTTGAAGATTATTCAAGACAGGGTAAAGGAGTTTCCCAGATCTGAGTTGATCAAAAAACTGGATCCCTATGGGATCCCATATGCACCTGTTAATACGATCAGTGAGGTTGTCGATGATCCACATATTAAAGCGCGTGGGACATTGATAGATATGGCCTCGGAAAAGGGTAATATTAAAGTCCCTGGAATGGCCATTCGCCTCTCAGAAACACCCGGTGCAATCAGGCGACCGGCACCCGCACTTGGAGAGCATACAGATGAAATATTATCAGAGCTTGGCTACGAAAATAAAACGATCAACCGATTGAGAGAAAAGAAGGTTATCCTATAAGGGGCTGTCACCTAAAAAAGATTCCTCATAGTACCAAGAAACGATTTCCCGTTCTTTCTTAACCTCTCTCTTCATTGCTCAAACAGCTACCGTTTTATAACGTGCTCCCCTTTTGCGCTATTGACTCAAGAGCTATTATAGGTAATTTGGGCGAAAATGTTCTTACAATAAAACAGAGTATGACACATAGGATAAAAATTAGAATAACACCACAATGAAAAAGCTTTGGCAGGTTGTATTTTTTGCCTTACAAATTTCGCAAGTGTCCATTCAGAAATGAGAAATTTTGTTAACGGTCAAGAAAGGCAAAGTTTTTAACCGCAGGAATAATTTGACGTGTAGGGGCACAGAGCGATGTGCCTTTACATCTGAGCCTGATGCAGAAATTGCGAAAAATAACCATTTCTGGATGGACACTCGCCAGAAGAGGAGATAAATCATGACTAAGAATAAGCCTCAAAACGTTCAACAGGCAGACCGATACTTCGAAGGTATAGAGATTGGAGCGGTCTCTGTGAAATGGGTTCTCAGGACACAAAATGGAGAACTCACTCCGATAATCGCCCAGCACGGAGGAAATCCTAAAAAGAAGGTCCAAGAACTGATTGAGAAACATCCGAATTCAAATGCTTCACGGATTGTGATAACCGGTGAGGCAGCAAGGGTGCTCTTCGATCTTCCTTATCGGTCAGAAACGGAATGCATTGAAAAGGCACTTGCGTTTAATAGTCTAGAACCTGATATTGTCCTCTCTTTAGGAGGAGAGACGTTTAGCGTTTACTCATTAAAGAGTGGTATGATAAAAAACATCATTTCAACGACTAAATGTGCTGCAGGCACTGGTGAATTTATAGTACAACAGTTTAAAAGAATGGGCCTATCGCTTGAACAAGGGCTGAAACAAAGCGAAGGTGGAAAGCTTGTTCAGTTGGCTACGCGTTGCTCTGTGCATTGCAAATCCGATGCGACTCATAAGCTCAATAAGGGGGAGTGCACCTCTGGTGATATTGCTAAATCCCTTATCCATGATTTGGCAGAAAAGGTCAGCAAGATGGTTGAGATAGCAAAGTGGCCAACCCGTTTAATTCTGGTTTGCGGAGGAGTTGCAAATAATCGATTCTTCATAGAAAACCTGAGACAATTCTTCAATGATTCTGAGGTCATGGTTCTTCCACATAGTCCTTATCTTGAGGCATTTGGAGCATCTCTTTATGCCTCTGAGTTGCCTGAAAATATCACAATCCCAAGAAGTGACAAATGGATCAAGCCGCTCAGTCTAGTATTTGAAACCTTAAATGAGCTTAAACAAGCTGAATCGCTTCTCGATTATAAAGTTCAATTTGATGTCAAAAAAAAGATAGTGCCGGATGCCAAGTATATCCTTGGCGTTGATGCCGGCTCTACTACCACAAAGGCAGTGCTTTTTAATTTATCTGACGGTTCTATTGCTGCAAGCTGTTACTTGAGAACCCTTGGTAACCCTGTACAGGCAACAAAAAACTGCCTGAATGAACTTATCAATCAGGTAGGAAATGTGCCGATAAAGATCATTCAGGCGGGAGTGACTGGTTCAGGAAGAGAGGTGGTTTCCGTCTATCTCGATAACTGTCGAAGCTTTAATGAAATACTCGCACACGCCAGGGCAGCGTCTGAACATGTACCTGATGTTGATACCGTATTTGAGATAGGCGGTCAAGATTCGAAGTTTATCTCTTTCCTTAAAGGCGTTCCAATAGATTATGCAATGAACGAAGGGTGTTCAGCAGGAACCGGAAGCTTTTTAGAGGAATCTGCATCTGTAGATATGGGTGTTGCCATGAAAGATATCAGTATCATAGCCATAAGGAGCAAACATCCTATTGCATTCGGCGAAAGATGTGCGGCCTTTATCAATACGGACTTAAGAAACGCCCTTCAGCAAGGAGCAAACCAGGAAGATGTAGTTGCCGGTCTGGTCTATTCTATTGCTGACAATTATATCTCGCGCATAGTTGGTGCCCGTCATATTGGAGAGAATCTTCTCTTTTTGGGAGGCGTTGCACTGAACAAATCAGTTGCGCTTGCTATTGCATCTCGCACACAAAGAAAAGTGGTTGTTCCTCCCCATCCTGAGCTGATGGGATGTGTTGGGACTGCCCTTATGACGAGAGACCTTCTACAAGATGGAGATATAGCAGAAACTACACAAAACCTTAAAGATCTCGCTGAGGGAAAGATGGAAATAAAGGGTTCCTTTTCTTGCAAAACTTGTGAAAACAGGTGTGAGATTCAAAAGATAGCTATCCGAAACAAGACCTATCCCTTTGGAGGACTCTGTTCCAAGTATGAGATTCAGCGTCACAAAAGCGGCGAAATCAAAGAAGGAAAGGATCTCGTGGCAGTTCGAACGCAGATGATGTTCGATGAATTTGGGCCCTATACACTGCAAAATCCTCGCGGAAATATTGGGCTGCCCATGGCGCTGACGACTCTTGAACTCTTCCCATTTTATGCCAAACTTATCAATGAGTTGGGTTATAATGTCATTTTATCCAATCCTTCAAAGGAGGGAAATGCCAAAACAAGAGGAGCAATGTGCTATCCCTGTGAACTCGTCCATGGGGCTGTTTATGATCTCATGTGCAGGGATGTTGACTTCATACTCTTACCGCACGTCATTGACATGGAAATCCCTGATGGCCATTCCCTCAGCTACACATGCCCTACTACGACAATCATGCCAGGATTAATAAGGGGCGCCTTTGAAGAGATAAGCGATCGAATACTTGCCCCTCATATCGGGCTTTCGAAAGACCTTATAAGGGTAACCCTGAAGGAGATCGGCAGGTTGGGTTCTATACTCGGTATCAAGAGCAAGACTGCAAAAAAAGCAGGGGAGAATGCCCTTTCCCATTATGAAAGGTTTGTTGAAAAGTATCATAGATATGGAGAAGAAGAATTTAATACATTGATAAAGGATCCAACTGTCATTATCGCGGGAAGACCTTACACGACTTGTTTATCAGATGTAAATCTTGCTCTCCCGCGAAAGATTATCAGCAGAGGGTATAATGTTATCCCTTCCGATATATTACCGAGATCGGATAATGGCTTCCAAATAGGCAATGTATGGCACTTCACTCAACAGATAACGAATGCGGTGGATCTTGTAAAGAAGATTCCGAACCTGTATATCTGCCTGGTCTCCTGTTTCTCCTGTGGCCCTGATGCAAGTGTATATCATTATGTACGACAGGAGCTTGCAGGGAAGACTTTCTGTTACCTTGAAATCGATTCACATACAGCCCATGCAGGCTTTGAGACGCGTGTAGGAGCGTTTATAGATATAATAGAAGAGCGTCGTCGCAGAGGTGAGGCTTAGGGCTCTGTATTGACAGGTCATTGAAAACTAAAAAGGGGGCAAAGAGATGAACAATAATATGGGATTCAAACAAGCGAGGCTTTCGAAGGATTGCAAATATATTATCGATAGTGACGGGAACAGGGTCGAATATGATGATCCACGGGTTGTGCACATTTGGCCGATAGATACCAGTATCTATGCAACAAGGATGATCGCGAAGTTCTTCCAAAAGAGGGGTTGGAATTTCAGATATACCGGAAAGACAAATGCTGAAGTATTACAGCAGGCCAAAAAGCTCTGTTCTGGGAGAGAATGTATTCCTTGCACTTCAATAACAGGTGCAACCCTAAATGATGTCCTCAGTAAGAGGAAGGAGGATCAAATCCTCGTCTATTACAACCTTGACCAGGATGGGCCCTGCCAGAACGGTGCCTGGCGTGTGGTCTGGGATACCTTTGCCAAGAGGCTCAATCTGAGAAACGTTGTTTTTCTTTCCACACCGACCCAGAAAAGTAACTATATAGGCCAAGGCGATCTCTTTGCATTAAAGCTGGGGACTTTTATAGCTGTGAGTGACATCCTTGAAGAAGCAGAGTATACTCTGAGATGTCTTGCCAAGGATAAAAAAAGTGCTCTAAAGACCTTCGAAGAAGAGACCGGCCGCGTTATAGACAGTGCTAAAAATGGGGTTCTTGCTGTGAGGTCAGCCCTAAAGCTATGGGCAGAAAACCTGGCAGACATCCCTCTAAAGGCCAAGGTGGAGGAGACGCCCAAAGTGCTCATCTTTGGCGGGTTAAATGTTCTCTTTGTTCATTATCCGATAACAGACTATTTCATAGAGCAAGGCGTCATCCCAAAGGTTGTCGATTTTTCAGAGGGCCTTTGCTGGCTTGAATCGGAACACATTGTCAGATACGGGTTTAAGAGAGGCCTGATCAATCCAAAGGAACAATTCAATATACCCTTTATGCTTCTTTCTTTGCTGAACTTAAGAAACAATACAAAAGAAGGTCTCAATGCATTAAAGATGAGACTGCACCTCGCAGGCCTCGATTCTATTATAAGAAGAGCTCGAAAGATAGCAGAGAAGTCCGGTCTATTGTATGATGTACATATCCCGTTTCGTGCGATCGTTGATCAAGGACACAGATATGCATCGTATGTTGGATTCACTGAAACCCCTGTGACTACAGGGAGGTATCTCTGTTCCATTGAGGCAGGGGCGATTGATGGATTGATAAATCTCGGTTCGTTTAACTGTCAACCTGCAATGAATTCCCAGGCAATCATACGACCCCTGGCGAACAAAAGCGATATTCCATTTGCTTCTATCGATTGTGAAGGCCCATGGATATCAACAAATCAGCGAAGGTTACTCGAGACGTTGGCTATACAGGCCAAACGGGTTAGAGAAAAGAAAAATAATATCAAGCCTTTATCATGACTTCTCGATCGTTGAAACAAACAATAAGCACTTTATTTTAGTAATGAAGGACTGCCCAATAAACAATCTCCTTCAAATAATCTTGACAATATCAATTTTACTTTATAAAATCTTAAAAGATCTTATTAATTAATCTTTTAAATTAATAAAAGACAAAAAGGAACCTAAAACTGACATTTCATTCAAGCTATCCAGTTGTTTTCATTTTTACTGTTTTCTATGATGTCTCCTACGTTGCTTAAATCCACTTAAGTTCTTCTTCTTTACTATTACAATCTACTAACATCTCATCCTGTTTTTAAGTCTTTTAATTAAATAGAAGAGCATAAAAAGTTATTCGATTACACTCCATATTCTTTATAAATTCGTTCTCATGACTATCGAGAGACTAGGCATTTGCCCTAAGGTTTTATATGTTGATTTACCATTCATGTAAAGAAAATTTATTTTATATACCAACCCGATTTCTAAAGAAACGATAAAGGCCATTATTTTTTACAGTAGTCAGCAAAAACGACTATTTAAATGAAAAAGGAAGGAGGTGATTTCGATGCCAAGATGTGGTGATTGTTGTAACTTTATTCCACAATTGTCAAATGCAGCTGCTAACACGGGGGTATGCAAGGCCTTTCTAGACGAGGACGGCTTAGGTAAAGAGACAGATATTTATGGAGATGTCGGAGATTGTCCGAAATTTGAAGAGCTAGAACGGATCAGGACAGATGGTTCAGAATTTATGGTGCATCATAACCTACGAATAGCTAAGGGATTTAATGAAAAGTAAGATGCTTTTGTGTGTTCTTTGTGCTTCAATTATTTGAATAAAAAGATTTCCCTGAACATCATTTAAAGGAGGGTATGTAATGGCAGACGCAGAGATAAAAAAAGATGAAAAAGAATTATATGATGCCCGGGAATATTGGTGGTGGGCTGAGAAGAAGAGATCCCCCAGGCTTAGCTATTTAAGGAAGGCAGTATGGTCTAAGGCAACCAAGGGATCGACTTATCTACCAGGTATTCAGGTAGACTTGGAGAATGGCCGATGGCAAACCAAGATATTCAAGGAAGCACCTCCATCCGAGCCATTTATTATAACCAGAGCGAGGGCCCTTGAAGCCGTGCTTGACAATATGCCCATATTTATAACCGACCATTCACGAATTCAAGGCTACCCAGGCTCTGCTCCACATCTTATCACATGGATCCCAACGGCTTCATCTTCGATAAATGAAGATTTAAGAAACGATCGAACTGGTATTATTCCAGACGATAAGTTGGAAGAGGCAAACAAGATAGCAGAATTTTGGAAGGGAAGAACCTATGAGGAGGTATGTAAGCAATACTTTAACCGTAAGGAGAAAATAACAGCTCTTACCCCGAGTTTTGTGCAGCCAGGCAGAGACATGATTGCCTTTGACTATGTGACTCCTCAGTGTGACTGGATGTACCAGGGTTTTGATTCGATAATAAAGACAATCGATGAAAAGCTGAAGGATGCAGAGAAACAGATGCGGGAGGCTTCCCATGCCGAGGACCAGGTACCTTACATGGAAAAGATAGACACATGGAAGGCTATGAAGATATGTCTTGAGGCATCGATTCGTTATGCAAGGAGAATCAGCCGTCTGGCCAAGATAATCTCAGAGAATTTTGAGACCGATCCTACCAGAAGACAGGAGCTTTTACGAATCAGCGAGACGTGTTATAAGGTTCCAGCACAGCCACCTGAGCATCTGTGGGAGGCTATACAATTTGATCACCTCGTGCAGGTAGTGTACAGGCTAGAATGGCACAATGCTGCCTGGCCATGGCGACAGGATTACTGGCATTGGCCCTTCTATAAAAAGGATGTCCTGGAAGAGAAAAACATGACCCGTGATGAGGCAGTGGAGTATTGCGCAGAATGGATGATGGCAGCCTATTCGATTGGGAAGACATGGTTCAGAGCAGCTAGAGAAGCTTTGCAAGGCAGTCCCGGCCCCTATGTATGGACACTGGGGGGAGTAGATGAAGATGGAAACGATGCCTGTAATGACCTTACGGATTGTTATCTCGAATCAGCTATAATTAGCAGAGTTAGCGATCCTACCTTTGGGTTTCGTTATTCCTCGAAAACGAGAACAGAGACCTTACGTCGTGTATTCGAATGTATTCGAAATGGTCTTGGCTATCCTTCCATACGCAATGATGACGTGCTCATCCCTAACCTGATGCACTGGTTCGGCCATCCGCTGAAGGAAGCGAGGCGTTGGCTACACCAGGCCTGTATGGCACCTGCTCCAGATACAAAATGGGCTGCACCGCCTCTGAGATATCCACATGCCGCAATTGGAGGAGGAGTACAGGCACTTGTTTTTGCACTTCTCGATGGCTTTGATCCGGTAACGGGCATGCAAATTGGTATTAAGACAGGTGATTGTTCTGATTTTGAGACCTTTGATGAGTTTTACAATGCATGGTATGATCAACTAAAAGCAGGGTTTAGGTTTGCAACAACCATGGAGCACAAAAACAGATACGTAGAGGCCCATTTTTATCCCAAGCCGATGACATCAGCACTGTATGAACGTTGTATAGAGACAGGTCAAAACAGTGCACTTTGTAAGGAGAGAAGCAGTTTATGGTTTACCCTCTTTGTATTTGGCGAAACAGGCGATTGTCTGGCTGCGATAAAAAAGCTCATCTATGAAGACAAGAAATATACAATGGCCGAGCTAAAGCAGGCATTAGCAGTGAACTGGGAGGGGTATGAGGAAATGCGTATGGACTTCGTCAAAGCCCCAAAGTGGGGCAATGACGATGATTATGTAGACCTAATATGGGCCAGAATATATGAAGACCTTGGTAAGATGTCCTGGTCTGTGCGTGACATCAATGGTCAACCCTGGCCAACATTGCCGGAAAGCGTGGCAACACATATCATAGGGGCGCCAATGTGTTCGGCCTTGCCGAATGGCAGAAGGCAGGGAGATCCTTTGTATGATGGTGGGTGTTCTCCTGGTTGTGGGTTAGATAAGAAGGGTCCTACAGCAGTGCTAAAATCTGTAGGTAAGCTTGACCATATTGGCTCGGTAAGGGCTACACTCCTCAATCAGAGGTTATCTCCTTCCCAGCTTCAAGGAGAGAAGGGCTTTAAGATGTGGCGCGACTATATGAAGACCTGGCATGACCTCGGCATCAATCATGTTCAGTTTAATATGGTAGATAACGAGACTCTATACTCTGCCCAGAGGGAACCCGAGCAATATAGCGAGTTATTGGTTCGAATTGCGGGCTACAGCGCTCATTTTGTTGAGATGAATAAAATAACCCAGGACGCTATCATTGCACGTAATGTACAAAAATTCTAAGTTTTACTGTTTTAGTTGAATACTAATGGGGGCACTTCCTATTTTTTGAATTGACAAAAAAACGAAAACTTGTAAAGCCTTTTATTAATTATACTCAATAGAGAATGGAGATGTAAAAAGGAGAGCTCTGGAAGTGCCCTCACTGTCAAGTTATTGCAACTTGGTTCCCAAGCAATACTCACCTGTTCCTATCTTTCCTTAGCTCATATTTAGCATCTACGGGCAATCGTGGTAATGGCTCGTAAATAACCCAAAAAAAATGGTCGTCGAAAACCATCCGAATCATTATCTCACTAAACAATTGCAAAAAAAAACATTTTAATCGGATACACTATTCAAAACTTTTAGTAATTAGAAAAAGCTTGACATTCTTGTCTTTATTTACTATCTATAATTGCGTTACGCTTGAATCAAAAAACAGCATGCCTAAATCACCAGCTTTTTTTAAGCTTTTCTTTTTTAAATACACCTAAAAAGGATTTTCCTACTGGCTCAAGAGAGCGATAAAGAAAAAATGATAGGCAATGATTCTGTAGTTACAATGTCACAAATGATTAGAAAGGAGGTTTTTAATGGACTTTAGTTTTACTCCTGAACAGGAGAAGCTGAAAAAAGAATTTGAACAATTCTTCAGCACAGAGATGAAAAAGGCACCACCTGTTTATGAAACTGGCGGTCTCGAAGCAATGTTTGGCTCTGAAGAGGGGTGGGAATTTCACCTTTATATGGCACGCGAGTTAGGAAAGAAGGGTTGGCTCGCCATGGCATGGCCTGAAAAGTATGGAGGAAAGGATGCCTCTGTTATTGATCAGGTAATATTCTCTGAGGTAAGAGGCTATTATGGGGCCCCAGGCGTGGATATTTTTGGCATAGGGATAGTTGCCCCTACACTTTTAGTTGCAGCTAGTGAGGAACAAAGAGAGAAATTCCTTCCTCCTATAGCTAAAGGTGAGGTTATGTATTGCCAGGGATGGAGCGAACCCAATGCAGGATCTGACCTCGCGAGTTTGTCGACAAGTGCAGTCAAGGATGGAGATGACTATATAATAAACGGTCAAAAAATATGGACAAGTGGTGCTCATCGAGCGGACTGGATGTTCATTCTTGTAAGGACAGATCTTAATGAAAAAAGGAGTAAGGGCCTTACTTATCTTCTGTTAGACATGAAGACCCCAGGTATAACCATTCGGCCGATCGAAGCTATGGATGGATTGCATATGTTCAACGAGGTCTTCTTCGATGATGTCCGCGTACCGATAGCTAATAGAATTGGGGAAGAAAACAAAGGCTGGGAAGTAACAAGACAGAGTATGAATTTTGAGAGATCCAGCATAGGTATCTTTTCCGAAAACCAAAGAACAATTGAAGACCTGGTTAAATTTGTAAAAGAGACAAAGAAAGACGGGAAACCGCTAGCAGAAAATCAAGTAATACGGAATAAACTTGCTGAGCTCGCCGCTGCAACCGATGTGGGTCGAGCTATGGCGTATAATATCGCATGGATGCAAGAAAAAGGCGGTTTATTTATGGCCGCTTCTGCTGCTTCTGCTGCGAAGGTATTTGGCTCGGAATTGGCACAACGTCTGGTTTATGTGGGTGCCGAGATCCTGGGACAATACAGTCAAGTAAAAGAATCGAAGTGGGCGCCATTAAATGGGAAATTTGAAACGAATTATCAGAACTGCATGGGACTGAATATTGCAGGAGGGACCTCAGAGATCCAAAGGAACCTGGTAGCTTGGATAGGACTGGGTTTGCCAAGATAGTTGAAAATATTTATTTATATCGATTGAATGGAGGTAAATATGAATCTCGATTTTAACGAGGATCAAGAGATATTGAGATCATCAGCAAAAAACTTTCTGGAGAAAGAATGTCCCAAGGATCTCGTGAGAAAGATAGAAGAGAGCGAGGAAGGGTATTCACCAGAAGTCTGGAATAAGATGATCGAACTCGGTTGGACAGGAATCGCTTTCCCTGAAGAGTATGGAGGCTATGGTGGTGATTTCATGAACCTTATTGTGCTCATGGAGGAAATGGGCCGTAACATATTGCCTAGCCCTTTCTTTTCTACTGTTGTCCTTTGCGGTCTGACAATACTTGAAGGAGGCACTGAGGAACAGAAAAAAGAATATCTGGAGAAGATTGCAATCGGCGAGATCATTATGTCACTTGCATTATACGAACCGAATGCCAGTTACAATGCATCTGGTATAACTGTATCAGCCACCCCCAAAGATGATGGATACGTGATAAATGGCACAAAGATGTTTGTAAACGATGCCAATATTGCTGATTACCTTTTGGTTGTTGCCAGAACTGAGGATACGGGGAACCCTGAAGAAGGGGTAACAATATTTTTAGTAGACGCAAAGGCATCATCTGGCATTACCTGTAATAAGGTCCCTACCATGGGCCTTGACAACTCGTGTGAGGTTATCTTCGATAATTTTTCTGTACCAAAGTCCAATATAATTGGAGAAGAAGCAGGAAAAGCCTGGAAAGTAATTCAGAAATCTTCTGAGAAGTCAATTATGGCCAAGTGCGCAGAGATGGTAGGGGGATCCCAGGCCTCTTTGGATATGACCAATGCATATGCAAAAGAGAGGGTACAATACAGGCAGCCCATTGGAAAATTTCAGGTTATACAGCACTATTTGGCTGACATGATGATAAAGGTAGGCAATTCAAGAAACATCCTTTACGAAGTTGCCTGGATGGTCGGACAGAACATACCGTGCGCCATGAAGGTTTCTACTGCTAAAAGCTGGATAAATGAGGCATACAAATTCGTCACTGAACGCGGTGTTCAGATCCACGGTGGAATAGGAACTACTCGGGAATGTGACATTGGGCTCTACTATCGAAGGGCGAAAGCAGCAGAATTGATACTAGGGGATACTGGGCATCACCTGGAGAAGATTGCACAGGAAATAGGATTATAAAAAAAAACAATCGAATTCCTTTTTTACACTCGCCCCCAGGATATTTGAGAGTCTTGGGGGCTTAGTTTTATCTTGGATACAGTCAGTAGTCATTTGATCAAATCCAGGTTTATACCTGCTACTTCCAGATTGAGACTTGGTATTTGGTGGGCGATACTGGGTTCGAACCAGTGACTTCTACCGTGTGAAGGTAGCACTCTCCCGCTGAGTTAATCGCCCACAGTTTTTTTTACGATTTAACATTGTGTCTTCAATTCTCTTATCCAATCCTTGACTATAAAAACAAAATGACTATAATTGGACTTCATGGAAAATCCCAGATTAAAAGGGCCTCTGATTATATCAATCGTTCTCCATCTCTGTTTCGTCTCACTTGTAAGTAACTTTCATTTGAACCCCATTGAAGACAGCGATTTCAGGATAGTGCTTACCCCCTTCCCCTATCAAGAAAACCCCTCAAAACCCCTCAAAACCCAAAAGCCTTTAGAAAAGCCGAAGGAGTTAAGTGTTGCATCACGTTCTGATATGACACCTGAAAAATCTATCAAAGACAAAAAGAACACTAGCCCACCCCCTTTTAAAAAAGAAAGGACAATCGAGTTGAATACTCTCCCTACCAAAGATAACTCTTATCCCAATATGATCAAAAGGAAGATTGAATCCGCATGGTATTATCCCCATGAGGCAAGAGAAAAAGAAATCCAGGGGAAGCTGACCATGAAATTCTCCATTTTATATGACGGCTCTCTTACAGAGCTTCAACTTTTACAATCATCAGGATTCCTTGCCCTTGATGAAGGAGCCCTTAAATCAGTTTTAAATGCAGCGCCATTCTCTCCAATTCCAAAGAAAATGGGGATTGAAAAGTTGAATATCATCGTAACATTCGAATACCGGATAGACTACCTCTTATGAAATGAATCTCCTGACCTCTGCTCTTTGTGCCTATGTCCCCATATCCCATGATGCCAGATATTTTTTCTGTTCTTGTGTGAGGGAGTCTATCTGAATCCCCATAGACTCGAGTTTGAGCTTTGCTATCCTCTTATCTATCTCTATTGGTACTCTATACACTCTGTTATCGAACTTCTTATTGTTGCTAACTAGGTATTCTGCAGATAGGGCCTGATTTGCAAAACTCATATCCATAACACTCGATGGATGCCCTTCTGCTGAAGCGAGGTTAATTAGGCGCCCTTCTCCTAGTAGATTTATCTTACGACCATCCTTCAATGTATACTCATCTATCGAATCCCGAATCCTTCTTTTGTTATCACTGATCTCTTCGAGCCCTTTAATTTCCAATTCAACATTAAAATGGCCAGAGTTAGCTATGATTGTGCCGTCCTTCATCATTAAAAAATGTTCTTTTCTAATAACATTAATGTCGCCTGTAAGTGTACAGAAAAAATCTCCTATTTGTGCAGCATCTGCAATAGGCATTACTCGAAATCCATCCATTACAGCCTCTAACGCCCTCAATGGATCGACCTCTGTAATAATTACATTTGCACCCATACCCCTTGCCCTCATAGCAACTCCTCGACCACACCAGCCATATCCACAAACGACAAATACGGAACCTGCTAATAGCCGATTCGTAGCACGAATAATCCCATCGATTGTACTCTGGCCAGTTCCATAACGGTTATCGAAGAGATGTTTAGTATCCGCATCATTTACCGCTATAATTGGATATCTCAATACTCCTTCATCAGCCATACTTCGAAGCCTTATGATACCAGTGGTCGTCTCTTCTGTCCCTCCTATAATTCCGTCAATCAACTCGGTTCTCTGTGAATGTAAAGTAGAAACCAAATCAGCCCCATCATCCATGGTAATCATTGGCTTTATATCCAAAGCAGAATTGATATGTTTGTAATATGTATCATTATCTTCGCCCTTCTTTGCAAATACCGGTATTTCACAATCTCTTACCAAGGATGCTGCTACATCATCCTGTGTACTCAGGGGATTCGATGCACAGACCACAACAAAGGCTCCCCCCGCCTTCAATGTCATCATCAAACTGGCAGTTTCTGTTGTTACATGAAGACAGGCTGCTACGTTGACCCCTTTTAATGGTTTCTCCTTTTCAAACCTATCATTTATCAGGTTCAAAACAGGCATACTCTTATTTGCCCATTCAATTCTTAGTCTTCCCTCTTCCGCAAGATTTATATCCTTTATATCAAAATCCACCTTAACCTCCTTATATGCCCGCAGCTTTTTTTAGTATATCAGCTTTATCCGTCTTTTCCCAGGTAAAATCAGGGTCAGTCCTTCCAAAATGGCCATAACATGCTGTTTTTTTGTATATGGGTCTTAATAAATCGAGTTGTTTGATTATTCTTGCAGGTTTTAAAGAAAATTTCTCTGTTACCAATTTTGCAATACTCTCAGTAGGTATCACACCCGTCCCATTTGTATTTATCATTACTGAGACAGGTTCAGCAACACCAATCGCATACGCAAGTTGAACCTCGCATCTACTTGCCAGACCTGCTGCGATAATATTCTTGGCAATATAGCGGGCCATATATGAAGCGCTCCTATCTACCTTTGATGGATCCTTTCCTGAAAAGCAGCCACCTCCATGACTTCCTTGTCCACCATACGTATCGACGATTATTTTTCTGCCTGTCAAGCCACAATCACCTTGAGGCCCACCAACAACAAAACGCCCAGTAGGATTAATATAGTATTTGGTCTGCTCATCCAAAAGGTCCTGCGGAATAATCTTTTTTATGATCTCTTCTATTATGCCTTCCTTAAGTGTTTGGTACTTAACCTCCGGAGCATGCTGGCTCGAGATAATTATCGAATCAACACGTATGGGTTTATCATCCACGTACTCAATGGTGACCTGGGATTTTCCATCTGGCCTTAAGAAATTCAGTATACCCTCATTTCGAACTTGGGCCATCCTCTTTGTGAGTTTATGGGCATAAAAAACAGGCATTGGCATCAACTCCGCAGTTTCATCGCATGCATAACCAAACATCAAGCCCTGATCACCAGCCCCCTGTTCTTTTCCGCTTGCCTCATTTACACCTATGGCTATATCGGGCGATTGTTGATCAATAGATGTGAGTACTGCACATGTCTTCCAATCAAAGCCCATGGCCGAATCATTATACCCAATCTCTTTGATCGTCTCCCTTATGATCTGAGGCATATCTACATAACAATAAGTAGTAATTTCTCCAGCTATTATAGCCATCCCAGTTGTAACCAGAGTCTCACAGGCCACCCTTCCTTTTGGATCTTGAGCAATAATTGCATCAAGGATTGCATCGGATATCTGATCAGCTATCTTATCAGGATGCCCTTCTGTTACCGATTCCGATGTGAATAAAAATCTGCTCATTGACATAAATATCCTCCCTAAAAATATTTGGTAATTAAGTAACAACTGGTACTAGTGTATATAAAACCCTCATTCTATATCTTTTAATCCTGCAAAGCGTATTGGGAAACGCTTTATCATCTCGTTTTTGACGAATAATCTGATCTGCGAAGCAGTAGTAAATTCCATAATATGATCTAAAAGCTCTCTTGACTCTTTAAGAGTTACAGATCGCACCACCTCTTTAACACCCAATACAGATAATGCATTCATACTCAACTCGTCTAGATGCAATCCCAAAAGGATAGGGATATATATTGGCTCTCCGGCCATCTCTCCACACATTCCAACTCTTATTCCCGCATTATGTCCACATTCAACCACATGTTTTATTACCCTCAAAACAGCAGGATGAAGTGGTTCATAAAGGTAACCCACATGTTCGTTCACACGATCAATTGCCAGAGAATATTGGATGAGATCATTGGTACCGATACTAAAAAAATCTACTTCTTGCGCCAGGATATCTGCCATGGTAACAGCTGATGGAATCTCTATCATTATCCCTATTTCAATACCAGGGTCAAAAGGAACACCCTGAGACTTCAGCTTAGACTTTACTTCTTCAAAGATCTCTTTTGTTTGAAGAATCTCGCGGACACCTGAAATCATGGGAAACATGACCTTGACCTTCCCAAAGCTACTTGCTCTTAAAATCGCTTTTAACTGTGTTTTGAATATATCTACTTCTTTTAGGCAAAACCTGATCGCTCGAAGGCCCAAAGCTGGGTTCATCTCTTTGGCAAGCTTAAGATTGGAACTGAACTTATCTCCCCCAATATCCAGAGTCCGTATTGTCGTAGGATATGGATGTAATTGTTCTATAACGCTCTTATATGTATTAAAATGCTCTTCCTCGGTTGGAAGATCATTTCTATTCAAGAATAAAAACTCCGTTCTATACAAACCTATCCCTTCAGCGCCATGTTCGAGAATAGATGGGATCTCTTCAACCAGCTCGATATTAGCGACAACCTTTATTCTGTATCCATCGATGGTTTGAGCAGGCAAGTCTCTATACTTATAGAGTTCTTGCTCCAGGCTTTCATAACTCCTCTTTTTTTCTAAATATTCATCTAAAATCGCCTTTGACGGATTTATTATTACAATTCCGGTTGTTCCATCGACTATGAGTTGGTCTCCTATATTGACCTCTTGGGTTATCCTCTCCAAACCTACCACAGCGGGGATCTCTAATGCCCTTGCCATAATCGCAGTATGAGATGTCTTTCCACCTATATTGGTTACAAACCCAATAATATTCTCCTTACTCATTTGGGCTGTATCTCCCGGAGACAAATCGTGAGCAACAACGATAACCTTTTCCTTCAATTCTGAAATACTATCATGTTTCTTTCCCGTAAGGTTTCTTAGAATTCTTAAAGCAACGTAATCGATATCGCTCCTTCTTTCACTGAGATACTCATCATCTATCTCTAAAAAGACGCTGTGTAGCTTTTGTAAGGTGAGCTCTAGTGCCCATTCTGCATTGACCTTTTCCTCTCTTATCTTATTTAAAGTCTCTTCTATAAGCATCTTGTCTTCAAGGATCATCAAATGGGCATCGATTATATAAACGACGTCTTTGGCATCTTGACTGATAATATTCTTCTTTACATTTAAACACTGCCTCTTCGATTCTTTGACAGCGCTTTTAAAACGCTCCTGCTCTGAAAGCACCTCAGTTTCATCGATAAGCCGATATGTAAAAAATATATCTGCCTTTCCTCGCTCAATAAGCTGAGCCTTTCCGATAACTATGCCTGGAGAACCTCCAACCCCTTTTATGCAATAGTCTTCCTTCTTGTATCCCATCCCTTACTCTTCTCCAAACTTGCCTATTATCAGGCGGCCCAATTCGCCTATCGCTTCTTTTGCATCTTTGCCGTCAGCCCTAATAATAATCTTGCTTCCATGAGAAGCTGCCAACATTAATACCCCCATAATGCTTTTGCCGTCAACCTCCAGATCGTCTTTCTTTATATATATATCTGAATCAAACGTATTTGCTGTTTTAACGAGTTGAGTTGCCGGTCTCACATGGACTCCCAATTTGTTTATTATTGTAAAGGTCTCGCTTATTTCTATACCATCCGTATTTTCGGGGCTTACCATAACTTGTTTCTGTCTTTTTCAGTAATTGGTATCCATCTGTAAATGGCTCTTATGCTTATTATCGGATGGACACCAATCATCTCAACCTCTTGATTTTCCTTATAAAATTCATGGAGTTCTGTTGTTTTCCTGTTTGGTAATATATAAAATCTGTGAGTGCATCCTCACTCTCCTTTAATGCCTGATTTGAAAATACGATTCTATGAATCTTTTTGAAGTCCATATCTCTTGCAAACAGTAATATTCTCAAAGTCCCTAGTGATATGGGAGAGAGTCGCTTCAATCCATGAGAACACTTGTTACAAAGTATTCCCCCCTTAACTGCGCTGAACCAAAACTTCTCTCTACGAGACAATTTATGGGCACATATCAGACACTGCTCTAGTTGAGGTTCATATCCAAGAAGAGAGAGTAGGCGAATCTCGAATATCCTTGCTATCTCCTCGTCATTTTTTTGACAATTTATACGGGATAATGAATCAATCAAGAGGTTAAAAATCCCGTTATTTTTTTCTCTCTCACCGACTAGCCCACTAACCAACTCGACAAAATAACTTCCATATGCAACCTTTTGGATATCTTTAAAGATCTCCATATATGTCTTAATGCTATAACAACTGTTTATCCGTATTAATCCCAGGTTCTCCTTATCAAAAAAAATAAGATTGATATATGAAAACAACTCAAGTGTACCACCAAACCTCTTTTTGGTTCTCTTTGCCCCTTTTGCAATACCTCTCAATTTTCCAAAATCCCTCGTAAAAAAGGTCACTATTTTATCAGACTCACCAAAATCCATAGATCGAATGACAATTGCCTCGGTCTTATAAAGAGGCATATATAAAACCCCGTTTTATGAGGAATGATGTACTTTAAAAAACAGTCGCTATGTTAAGATAAATAACTATACCTGTAACGTCATTTACAGTGGGAACAAATGGGTCAGAAGCAATAGCCAGGTCTATATCCCATCCTTTAAATACTGCTGGTATTAAAGCACCTATTGCTGATGCAATAGGTCGTGCTACGCTCCGGCCAACAAGCGGATGAACGTTGCCCACGGAGCGATTAATCCTACACCCCCACCACATACAAAAACCATTATTGCCCCTATCCTTATCTCCTTAAACAATATGCTTCCAATATGAGCAATATATAGCCTTCCAAAGGTCATACCCCGTACTTCAATTGAAGATGGATGTATCCCTACACTACCACCCATACCCATTAATAACTTGTATAAATGTAACAGGGCCAAAACATCCTTAATCAGTAATCTTTATCCGTTACAAAAACGTTATGAAAATTTTCCACTCTCTTCCCAAAAGACCTTATACAAAAGATCGCATCTTTTATTAATGATATGTCAGATGATATCTGACGCCTTGAATTATCATTTACAATTACCTCAGACGCAACCTCCACATCGAGCAAATAGAATATCTTTCTCTTTTTTTCCTTTCTTTAACTGTTTATCAATTCAGCAGTATCTGCTGGATGGAATTTGGACAGGGTCTCTATATTTTTTTCAATATCTGAAAGCTTGATTATACTCTTAATGCAGCCTCTATCTTTTATACTTTTAACGATTTAAACCCCTTTAAAGAATCTTTTTTGTTGCCCTCAAGTCATTTAAATTGGAATCCAAGCGCCCATATACATCATGTATTTTATGACAGACCCTAAATATATGTTAGCCACTTTTTGTATTTCTCTTCTTTCCCACGGATTACTCTAAAAAAAATATCTTGGAGGGTCTGAGTAACTTCACCGGGTTTCCCCTTACCAATCGTTCTATTATCTACTTCTTTTATGGGGGTAATCTCTGCTGCTGTCCCAGTAAAGAAGGCCTCATCTGCAATATAGAGCTCATCCCTTGTAAATCTTTGCTCAACTACCTTTATTCCTCTATCTAATGCGATATCTAAAACTGATCCCCTTGTAATCCCAGGCAGAACAGATGTAAGGGGGGGGGTCTTCAAACAACCCTTTTCTATAATAAAGATATTCTCTCCTGTTGCTTCACATACATACCCCTCAGTATCTAAAATAACCGCTTCATCATAACCGTCATGAACTACTTCTCTTTTGGCCAATACCGAATTCACATAATTTCCACATATCTTTGCCTTGGTCATCATAATATTTACATGATGGCGAGTAAATGATGAGGTCTTTACCCGTATTCCGTGCTTTAGACCCTCATCCCCCAAATAGGCTCCCCATTTCCAAACCGCAATAGCAACTCTCACCGGATTGTCTTGGGGGTGTATCCCCATAGCACCATCGCCTATAAAGACCAGGGGCCTTATGTAAGCCTCTTTTAATTCATTCATGCGAATAGTCTCTATAATTGAATTTGTGATCTCTTCTTTAGAAAAGGGGATACGAAGCTCTCCAATATGGGCAGAGTTGAAAAAACGGTCTACATGTTCTTTTAATCTGAATATTGCAGAATTACCGTTATCGCATAAATAACACCGAATCCCCTCAAAAGCTCCTACTCCATAATGCAAGGTATGGCTTAATATGTGAATAGTTGCATCTTCCCAATTAACAAATTTACCATCTATCCATATCCTTTTTGTCTTCTCTACCACTGGGAGTGACCTCCTCTTTATTGAATATCAGAAATCATATTTTTTTAATGCGCTGCTGTCCTTTTCTTTTAAGGCTTTTAGACTCTTTACATATGGTTGGGTTGCAACTCCTCTCTCAGTAATAATGGCGGTTACAAAAGTATTTGGGGTCATATCAAACGCAGGATTTAAGGCCTTCACATTTTTAGGTGCGATATCAACACCTCTAATCTGCTTTACCTCTGTTTCATCCCTTTGTTCTATGGGAATCTCTTCACCGCTTTTGAGTGTTAAATCAAGGGTAGATACTGGAGCAGCCACATAAAAAGGGATATTGTGTTGCCTCGCCAATACTGCCACTGAATATGTACCTATCTTGTTCGCTACATCTCCATTAGCGGCGATCCTGTCCGCTCCTACGATTACTAGATTCACTATATTCTTCTGCATAAAGTAACCCGCCATATTATCGGTTATGAGGATTACCGGTATATTCTCCTTCATCAATTCCCATGAAGTCAACCTTGCCCCCTGAAGAAACGGGCGTGTTTCATCTGCAAAGACCGTTAAATTCTTATTTTCTTGCCATGCTGCTCGAATAACCCCCAGTGCAGTACCAAACCCTGCTGTTGCAAGGGCACCTGCATTACAGTGGGTAAGTATTGTATCCTTGTCCTTTATGAAAGCCCTTCCATTAATCCCAATCTGGTTATTAATAGCAATATCGTCTTCATAAATCTTTAGGGCCTCAATCTCTAGTAAACCTACTATATCTTTTACTTCAAGATCCTTATTCGCTTTTACAACGGCCATCATTTTGTCGATTGCCCAGAAAAGATTAACCGCGGTTGGTCGAGTCTTTGAAAGAATATCGCATATAGCCTCTAATTCTATAACGAATTCATCATAATTTTCTGTATTTATACTCTTTGCTCCCAATGCAACGCCCATTGCAGCAACAACACCGATTGCCGGAGCTCCTCGCACCTTCAATTCTTTGATAGCATTAGCAACGGAGACATAATCTTTACAAGCAATATAAACCTCCTCATTTGGCAATTTGGTTTGGTCAATTAATACGACTGAATTACCTTTCCATTCAACTGTTTTAAATCTCATTGAAGACTCCTTATCAATTAATCTTCTTTTTTAAAATATCATTGACCAACTTTGGGTTAGCATTACCTTTTGTCTCCTTCATTACCTGGCCAACTAAAAAACCAAATACTTTTGTCTTTCCTTGCTTATACTCCGCTACATCTCTTTTATGTTTCACCAATACCCTTTCAATGACCTTTAGTATCTCTTCCTCATCAGATAACTGTAACAGGCCCTTTCTCTTAACAATCTTTTCCGGCTCTTCACATGTATGATACATCTCTTCAAATACCGTTTTAGCAATCTTTCCACTTATTGTACCGTCCTCAATCATCTTCAACATTGCAGCCAATAACGCAGGAGTTACTGGACATTCCTCAATCCCTTTCTTGTCTGTCTTTAATCTGTGCATTAACTCTCCCATTATCCAATTACTGATGAGCTTCGGATTGGGACAAAACCTGATACAGTCTTCAAAATAACATGCTAGGGATTTGGATGTTGTAATTATTTCAGCGTCATATTCAGGTATCTGGTATTCTCTAATAAAGCGATTCTTTTTTTCTTTGGGCAGCTCTGGAATGGTTCTCTTTGCCTCTTCGACCCACTGTTCTTCAATTCTGAGAGGAACCAAATCGGGTTCTGGGAAGTATCTATAATCATGAGCTTCTTCCTTGCCTCGCATTGATAGAGTAATCCCTTTTGGAGCATCCCAAAGCCTGGTTTCTTGAATCAATTCATCCCCTTCATACAATATGTTTGTCTGCCTTTCAATCTCATACTCGAGTGCTCTTTGAACATTCTTAAAAGAATTCATATTCTTTATTTCAATCTTTGTTCCAAATGAGTCTGTCCCCTTTGGGCGTAAAGAAATATTCGCATCACACCTAAAACTTCCCTCTTCCATATTGCCACTACATACATCCAGGTATTGAAGGATACTCCTTAGATTCTTTAGGTATTCTCTGGCCTCTTCTGGTGTGCGTATATCCGGTTCACTCACTAATTCAATCAGCGGAACGCCTGTCCTGTTCAAGTCTACATAACTATATGATATATCTTTTAAACCCTCTTCATGTAGCAATTTCCCTGCATCTTCTTCCATATGAATTCGGGTAATCCCTATCCGCCTTGGTCTACCATTCGTAATAACCTCAATATATCCATGTTCTGCCAATGGAAGTTTATACTGAGAAATCTGGTACCCCTTTGGTAAATCAGGGTAGAAATAGTTCTTTCTCGCAAAACAGTTGTAGCGCACAATCTCACAACAGGTTGCCAGAGCAACCTTAATCGTCAGATCTACAACCCTCTTATTCAAGACAGGAAGTACTCCTGGCATTCCTAGGCATATTGGACAGGTATGGGTATTGGGCTTTGCACCAAAAGCTGTTGAACAGCTGCAAAATATTTTACTCTCCGTAAGAAGCTGAGCATGAACCTCTAACCCAATTATGGATTCTAACTCCATATCAAAAATCTAAATAAAAAAGCAATTTAATTGATAATTAAAACATATTTGTAATCCTATTATTTTATCGATTTTTCTTGGATTGTCAAACACTTTTTCTTTATATTCAAAGTATAATACGATAGCGCAAGTTTTCACAAGCTTACTTGGAAGATATCCTAAAGAGCTTTTATTTAACTATCTATAGAAATGGTTCTTTGAAAAGTAGGTGTATAAAATTAAGGATTTTATATGACTATTCTCTTGACACGTATAGGCGACTTTCCTATACTGAAACGAATTATTTTTAATAAAGGGGGGGGAAGAAATGGATATTTTATTGATTTGCCGGGATGCGCTTGAAGACTCACTTCTGAGTAATATAAGCATTGCTATGGAAGCGAAGAAAAATGGAAGTGACGCTGGAGTTCTGTTTACTCAAGAGGCTCTAACGGCTCTTGCCGGACTGTCTTTTCGATGGTCACCCTTGTTGGCTAACAGGGATAGCAAGATAAAGGTATCAAAAAACGCAACAGCAATGGGCATCCAGATAGCAAGCGAGAGAGACAAAAGATGGACAGATATCTATCGTTTGATTAATTCAGCAAAAGAGGCAGGTATCTCACTTATGGCATGTCCTTTATGGTCAAAACTAATTGATATAGAGGGTAAGCTTCCCTCGGAGATTACAATTATCGATTATTCGACTTTTTTCAAAGAAATAAAAGAAGCAAAAACGATTATAGGAGGGTTTTAGATATGGCATGGACACAATGGGAAGAAGAAGCTCCTGGAGTTGAGCTCAAGGAGATGATTTACCAAAAAAAATATCGTGAAAAGGGAGGGGCAGTAGTAAGGATACTATTCAATCGTACACATAAGATGAATGCCCTGACAAATATAGGCTGGAATGAGATCGTAAACTGTATCATGCATGCAAATCTGGATAAGGATGTAGCTGTAATCATTATCAGTTCTATTGGGGATCATTTTGGAGTTGGTGGTGATATGCAATGGGAAGCAGAAGGGGGGTTAGCGGACTTGACATTTATGCCACGTTTTGACGAGGCTGTCAAAAACTCCTTGAGGCCTGTTATTGCTGCTGTTAAAGGGTATTGCATCGGTGGTCACAACCATCTGGCCTATCATTGCGATTTTACAATTGCAGCTGACAACGCTATATTCGGACAGAATGGACCAAGAGTTGCAAGCCCTATTCATGGTCATCTTGTCTCGTCTCTTGCATACGTGGTCGGACTAAAAAGGGCTAAAGAGATATGGATGTTATGCCGAAAATACACACCTCACGAAGCCCTACAAATGGGCTTGATCAATGCTGTTGTTCCCTTATCCAAGCTGGAGGATGAGGTGGATCAATGGTGCGATGAGATTATGGATCTGGTCCCTGACTCCATTTCAATGATAAAGCAGAGCTTCGAAGCAGTTGATACGTATGTAAAGTTTACGGATGGCAGTATTATGCAGATGATCTCTCCGGACTTTTTTATGAAACCCGCAACTGCTGAAGCACACCAGGCATTCTTCGAAAAGAGGAAACCCGAATTTTGGAAACACGCTAAAAAAGAATCTAAATAGTCCATACTAAAAAAAGAAATCTTATGTTATCAAAAATTTTATCTAGTTTCCATCCATAAATGAGCTATTTTGTCAAGTTCAAGGAATGTGAAGATTTAACCTACTTCGAGGCCTTCAAGGACGGATGAGACCAACAAAGAGAGTAGACAAAAGGAACATTACCGGATGGATACTAGATAATTAAATCTTTGGTCAAAATCAAAGGCGGTTTAGGGTTTATTCCTCTAATCGCCTGATTTTTTGGTTATCAAGCGAAACTGTTACAAAAAGACTTTTTTAACTGAACGCTCAGTATATGGTGTAGTATGAATGGAGCAATAGGGGTCTTCGACTCAGGTGTTGGTGGATTGACTGTACTCAACGAGATAATTAAACTCCTGCCAAAAGAGGATACAATTTACTTAGGAGATACTGCAAGAGTCCCATATGGAATAAGGTCAGCCGATACCGTAATCAGGTATTCATTAGAAAATTCAGATTTTTTGTTGGCTAAAAACATCAAACTTTTGGTTGTGGCTTGTAATACTGCCTCTGCTGTTGCACTCCCTTGCTTGCGAAATAAATACAATTTACCTATCATCGGGGTAATCGAGCCTGGAGTCAGAAAGGCCGTGAGAACGACCAGAAAAAACAGGGTGGGTGTTATCGGGACACAGAGGACAATAAAGAGCGGAGCATATTTAAACTCAATTAAAAGACTAAATCCCAATATCGATGTAATAAACCAGGCGTGTTCATTATTTGTCCCTTTAGTTGAAGAAGGATGGATAGACAACGATGTGGTTTTTTTGACAGCAAAGAGGTATCTTAGTCAATTAAAGGGGGCAGATATTGACACTTTAATACTGGGCTGCACCCATTATCCACTATTAAAGAAAGTATTGAGAAAGGTTATAGGCGACAAGGTCCTTTTGGTAGATTCAGCTGAAGAGACAGCTATTGAAGTAACTGAACTCCTCAAGACTAATAACTTGCTTAAGCTGACGGATACAACATCTCATCATGAGTTTTATGTGACAGATACCCCTGAAGGGTTTGAAAAAGCCGGGATTCGATTTATAAAAGAAAGGGCTCTTCAAGATATTAAACAAGTATCCATATCATAGGGAAAAAGGGTGCAAAAGTCAAAAAAGAATAAGGGAAAGACAAGAAAAAGTACGCCTAAATTGGGAATTATCTTCATTTTTCTCATCGCAACCATAACATTTTTAGCGAGTTCTTTTTTTTATTACAAATTCCATCTGCATATCCCAACCAAACAGAGCAGCAGAGTTTCCGCAAATCTTTATTTTGCTGATCGTAATGGTAAAAACTTAGTTATAGAAAAAAGAGAGGTAGAAGCAAGCAGTACATTAATAAACCAAGCAAAATACGTCATTTTGGAGCTGATTAAGGGCCCCGATAACAACCTCAAAAAAACGATTCCCCATGGGACTAAACTACGAGATCTCTCCTTAAATGCAAAAGGAATTGCCATTGTCGACTTTAGTCCTGAGTTGATCTCAAAACACCCCGGTGGGAGTTATGGGGAACTATTTACAATCTATTCAATCGTAAATACTCTTACATTGAATTTCAAAGAAATTAAAAAGGTCCAGATAGTAGTGGAAGGAAAAAATGTTGGGACAATCGCTGGTCATATTTATGTTGCCAGCCCTTTTTCTGCAAATACAACAATTGTTGGAAAGTAGATGTTAAAGAAAAACAATTTGTCTAAAATCAGAAACATTGGCATAATCGCCCACATCGATGCTGGAAAGACAACGATTACAGAAAGGATACTTTACTATACCGGCCGTTCTCACAGAATAGGAGAAGTGGATGATGGGGAAGCTACAATGGACTGGATGATTCAGGAACAAGAAAGAGGTATCACTATTACATCTGCAGTAACCACCTGTAACTGGAAAAACCAAGAAATCCATATTATAGATACACCAGGACATGTGGACTTTACAATAGAAGTAGAAAGATCCCTAAGGATACTGGACGGAGCTGTGGTAGCTTTTTGTGCTGTAGGCGGTGTTGAACCCCAATCAGAGACCGTATGGCATCAGGCCGATAGATACCACGTACCAAGGCTTGTCTTAGTAAATAAAATGGACAGAATTGGGGCCGATTTTTGGGGAACGATTGAGATGATGAAAGACAGACTGGGTGCCTATCCGCTGATCATTCAGCTGCCCTTTGGAAAAGAAGAAGACTTCGAAGGTATAATCGATTTAATCCGGATGAAGTTTATTTTCTGGCACGATGAGACCCTGGGAGGTACTTTTAGCGAAAAAGAAATCCCAAAGGAGATGCTCGATCACAGTCAAAGATACAGGGAAATGCTTTTAGAGACTGTTGCGGAAACCGATGACTTCTTTATGGAAAAATACCTTGATGGAGAGCAGCTTACTGAGGGTGAGATAAAATCCGTGATAAGAAGGGCAACGATTGATTCTCAATTAATCCCTGTGATGTGTGGAGCGGGTCTACGAAACAAGGGTATACAACCCCTCTTAGACGCAATCGTTGATTTTCTCCCGTCCCCTTTGGATATCCCTCCTGTTTCCGGGATTAATCCTAAAACCAAAAAAGAAGAAAGCCGGTTATGTGACAAAGATGAGCCTTTTTCTGCACTGTGCTTTAAGATTATGATGGAACAAGGCCGTAAGATGACTTATTTCAGGGTATATTCTGGCGTATTACATAGCGGAGCCGAATTGTTAAATTCAACACGGAATAAGAAGGAAAAGGTTGCCAGAATCCTAAAGATGCATGCTAATAAGAAAGAAAGGGTACCAGAGGTTAAGGCCGGGGATATTGTCGCTGCTATGGGATTAAAGTACACAACAACCGGTGATACCCTTTGTGATGAGGCATATCCGATCCTCCTTGAGGCCGTTGACATATACGACCCTGTTATCTCTATAGCAATAGAACCACGAACGAAAGATGATGAAGAAAAGCTGCCCTTTGGTCTTGAAAAGCTAGCTGAAGAAGACCCTACTTTCAGAGTAAAGACCGATGAAGAAACAGGGCAGACAATTATATCAGGAATGGGCGAACTCCATCTGGAGATATTGGTTAACAGGTTGCTCAGGGATTTTCACGTGGAAGTTAATGTAGGAAAACCCCAGGTTGTATACAAGGAAGCTATAGGGAAGTCTGCTGAGGTCGAAGGAAGATTTGAGAAAGAGATCGAAGGGCGTTTTCATCGCGGTCATTTATGGTTGCGCCTTGAACCTCAGGAAAGGGGGCAGGGCATTGTTTTTAAGAATGGCTTAAAAGACGGTACAATCCCCACCGAGTACATAGCTGCTATTGAAGAAAGCATAATAGAATCTGCGATCAGTGGGGTTAATGGGTATCAGGTTGTTGATATAGGTATCACCCTCTTTGATGGGTCTTTCCATGAAACGAGCTCCTCTGAACTCGGATATAGAATTGCCGCGTCTATGGCCTTTCAAAAAGGATGTGCCAAGGCAGATCCTTTAATTTTGGAACCGATTATGGATGTTGATATAATCGTTCCTGAAGAGTTTATGGGTGAGATAATTGGGGGAATCAATTCCAGGGGTGGGAAGATAGAAAATATAACCTCCAAAGCAAAGATAAAAATCATCAAGTCCATGATCCCCTTAAAAAAGATGTTCGGTTATTCAACTGATCTGAGATCTGCCAGCCAGGGAAGGGCAACCTTTTCAATGCAGTTTTCCCATTATGACAATGTTTCTTAAGAGATTACTTCTCCACCTTGACTATAATATTCTCTGACCCAAATTCCTTTTCGATTTCTTCAGCATCTATTGAGTCCAAACGGATGTGTAAAGATTTTGTACCTTCGGGATTTGGCAAAAAATAAATAGACTTGATCTTTTTATTCTGGTCTATTAATATTTGAAGTGCCTTGTTGAAATGCTTCTCTCCATCCTCTAATTGTATCCTTAATCCTGGCTCATTAAAGCCCATAATCCGAATCAAGAGCTGAAACATATCTTTCATAGTAACAATCCCTACCAATGCATCCTTATCCATTATAAGCGCCGCAGAACTCTCGTTCTCTATTAATTTTACTGCAACACCCCTCAAGTAATCATCAGGCGAGACAACGATATAATCCTTTGTCATATATTCAATCACCGGGGTCTTCCATACACCTTCGCAGTCAGATCGGTATGATATTTCATCTAATATCCCTCTTAAATTCGGTTCTGATATAAGCCCCATAACCTTTCCATTATCAACAAGCGGTAAATGACGAATACCATGAAAGGTCATCACATTGTGTGCACCTTTAAGGGTTGTTTTTGGAGTTATGGTAATTACGGTCTTTAAAAAATATCGCATGTACATATTTTCCCCTCCGAATTTAACACAATCCTATTTTTTACATTTAAATTTACCTCAATGCGCTTATCCAAATAAACTAACCTTTCAATTCATTATTAAACCATCTCTCAAGAACCAAGACTATATATCTACAAATTCTACGTGTGAAAGCTTTTCATGTCAATAAAAAATAAAATTTTTTTATTGATTTCGCTCCGAAAACATTACGAGTAACATCACGATTTTAAAAAGTAAAAGATGGGAGCATTCAATAAATTTCTATTAATTACTATTCCCTTAAAATTAACATGAAATTTCTTTTGTTCGAAGTTAAGTCAATAGTCATTTAAATAAAAATTCTAATATTTGTTAACTTATTATAGCAAAAAGCCCTTCATTTCATTTTATCATTAAGAGCATAACGGAATACTGAAGCATTTTTTTGCTTTTAATATAGCATTTAGTCTTCTTTCACAGTCTTGCAAGAAAGTGACGAAACAAACTATTGCAGCCTTCAACTGTATATTTTTCTACTTTCAATTGTATGTGTTTGTTGTTTGGAAGGAAATCCTCATAAGGATTCCAGAAATCAGTCATCGCTAGTTCGATTTCTTTGTCCTGGAGGGAGATTCACAATTGTTTACCAGTTGCCGTATCGCAGGCACCCAATATCCAATTGACGAATCCTTTTCCATGTCGATCAACAGCAATCCATATCCAGCAGTAGTTTTTTTTGAAGAGATATAAGTATGAAAACCTCCACAACCTCCAGCTTCGAATCGGAGCGAAGCTCATTCATCGCCTCACCGGAACGATTTAATCCAATTGTAAACGGCGAGGTGGGTGCATCTCAAAAAACGACTGATAAAACGAAACTCCAGTCCTTCGAGGTAAATCTCAAGCGGTTGCCATTTTACATCAGGAATTTTCGCGTGATGTTGAACGGTGTGTCTGAAATTACAAAATTTACAACGATAACTTCGCTTTCCCTTTACAATGCAATCTTTCACACATTTTTCAGAACTGCATTTTGGACAAATAGCCATGAGACCTCCTGTGGTAAATTGAGGCCTCATGATAACAAGACTATATTAATTTACCAACTCAAATTTCTAAAATCCTACACTATCTTGCCTTTTCAGTCTTAAAGTGTTATAAAAAATGCTTAAACTACTCTATTTCTGGAGGATATGTGATGGAAAAAAGATACAACCCTAAAAAAATAGAAGATAGATGGCAGAAATTCTGGGAGGATAAGAAGCTATTTTCTGTTACTGAAGATTCGGATAAAAAAAAATACTACCTACTGGAAATGTTTCCATACCCTTCAGGGAAGATACATATGGGTCATGTAAGAAACTATTCAATCGGTGATGTTATTGCTCGATACAAAATAATGCAAGGATACAATGTGCTTCATCCTATGGGCTGGGACGCGTTCGGTATGCCTGCTGAGAATGCTGCCATTCAAAATAAGACCCATCCTGCAAAATGGACGTATTCGAATATTGACTACATGAGAAAACAACTCAAGAGGATGGGATTGAGCTACGATTGGGAGAGGGAGATTGCTTCATGCCATCCAAAGTACTATAAGTGGAACCAATGGTTTTTTCTCAAAATGTATGATATGGGACTGGCATATCGGAAAAAGTCCTTTGTAAACTGGTGTGAATCGTGTAAAACAGTCCTGGCCAATGAACAGGTTGAAGCCGGGCTTTGCTGGCGATGTAGCACAGAGGTTACACAGAAGGAATTGGAGCAGTGGTTTTTGAAGATTACAGCATATGCTGAAGAACTCCTCAAGGGATGTGATACGCTCTCAAGTGGATGGCCAGAAAAGGTCTTAACAATGCAAAAGAACTGGATTGGCAAAAGCCATGGAGCGTTAGTGGATTTCCCGGTTGCAGATTCTGATCACATAATCAGTATATTTACGACAAGGCAGGATACGCTTTATGGGGCAACATTTATGAGCCTGGCTCCTGAACACCCTCTATCTAAAGAACTGTGTGAAGTTACAGACTATAAAAAAGAAGTTTCAGATTTTATATCTACGGTTTGCAAGGAAGATAAGATAAGACGTTCGGCAGAAGAGGCAGAAAAAAAAGGTGTATTTACAGGGAGATACGCTATTAATCCCATGACAAACGAGAAGATACCAATTTGGATTGCCAATTTTGTTTTGATGGAATACGGCACTGGCGCAGTCATGGCAGTTCCTGCTCATGACCAAAGAGATCTCGATTTTGCCAGAAAATACAATATCCCTGTAAAAGTAGTGATTCATCCTTATGACTGCACATTAGATGAATATACTATGACAGAAGCTTATGAAGAGCAGGGGTATTTAATCAATTCAGGGCAATTCAATCAAATTAACAGTAACGAGGCACTCGATAAAATAGGAAAACACCTCGAAGAGAAAGGAATCGGCAAAAGGACCGTTAATTACCGTATCAGGGACTGGGGTGTCTCCAGACAAAGGTATTGGGGAACGCCGATTCCTATGATTCATTGCGACAAATGCGGCATTGTTCCAGTACCATATGAACAGCTTCCCGTTATACTGCCTCTAGATATAGAGATTAAAGAAGACGGCAGGTCTCCACTGCCTGAAACAGAATCTTTTCTCATTACAGATTGTCCGCAGTGTAAAAATAAGGCAAGAAGAGAGACTGACACTCTCGACACCTTCATTTGTTCTTCCTGGTATTTCGATAGATATACATGCCCACGATACGACGAAGGGCCCCTCGATAAAATGGCAGTAAATTACTGGATGCCGGTTGATCAATACATTGGAGGAATTGAACATGCGATTTTACACCTTTTGTACTCCCGCTTCTTCACTATGGTGTTACGGGATATAGGGCTGTTAGAGACAGCAGAACCTTATGATAGTCTTCTTACGCAGGGAATGGTCATAAAAGATGGAGCAAAGATGGCAAAATCTAAGGGGAATGTGGTTGACCCAAATGATATAATTGATAAATATGGGGCAGATACAACCCGACTGTTTATCCTTTTCACGTCTCCCCCGGAAAGAGATCTCGACTGGAGCGATCAGGGTGTAGAAGGTGCCTTTCGATTTCTAAATAGAGTCTGGCGTATGGTAGAAGGAAACATAGAAAAGATATGGGATGTCCCTGCTTACACTGGAGAAGAGGTCATTTCTGATGATTTAAAGAAGCTAAACCGAAAAAACCATCAAACCATAAAAAAAGTAACCGAAGACATTGAAGAGAGGTTTCATTTTAACACTGCAATCAGCGCAGTTATGGAACTTGTCAATTCGATTTACCAATTCGACGCAGAAAAACAAAACGATACTGTATCCCTTTCTGTACTGAGAGGGGCAATAGAGAATGTAATTCTTCTCCTTTCCCCAATCATACCGCATATTTGTGAGGAACTGTGGGAGCGACTTGGAGGGAAAGAGAGCATAATCAAGACTCCATGGCCAGCCTATGATGAAGACCTAATCAAAGAGGATGAAATTATCATCGTTGTACAGATCAATGGCAAATTGAGGAGTAGAATCACAGTGAGTTTATCTCGCAGTGAGGAGGACATAAAAGAGAAGGCCTTAGATTCTGATAGGGTAAAGGAACTCCTGGCCGAGAAAGAGATAAAGAAAATTATATATGTCCCTAACAAGTTGATCAATATAGTAACCGGTTGAAAGATTATTGGAGGTAGGGTCAGGTTCACGAATTGATATCAAAAAAAATAATGGAACGAATATTGATTGAACTTGAGGAACGGTTTGACGCCTAAGCCGTCCGCATGGAGTATCTCCGTAAGGAAGAGAAACAGATCCGGGCATTGTCGAGAAAAAGCAGATTCACTCAAGCGCGTCCAGTGGGCGTCGGACGACGGAAATGTCCTTTTCCATCACGTGGGTATAGATCTCGGTAGTCTTCACATCGGCGTGACCCATCAATTCCTGAACGACCCGAATGTTAACCCCGTTTTCAAGCAAGTGGGTGGCAAAACAATGCCGAACGGTATAACAACCGACAGGTTTTGTAACTCCCGCTTTTCCTGCGGCAGCCTTTACAGCTTTTTGGAGCCCGGATTCAAGCACATGATGGCGTCTGGTTTTACCTGAGCGATGGGCTTTTCTGAGTGTTTTTGAGTGGAACACATACTGCCAGCCGAAAATTTGGAGGCATTGGGGTATTTGCGGGCAAGGGTATTCGGAAGATATCCCTCTCCATATCCATCTGCCAAATCCTTCTGGTGAAGCTTATAAACCGCTTCAACCTGACTTCTCATCATGGAATGAAGGGATTCCGGGAAGAGAGTGGTGCGGTCCTTACCGCCCTTGGCGGCTCAAAGGTAGATAAGCTTGCGTTTAAAATCGCGGACGCGCAAGCGGATACATTCCATTAACCGCAGGCCGCTGCCATAAAGAAGTTTTGCCATGATGAGATGGAGGCCCTGTATATGACACAGGACACTGCCAACCTCACCTTGCGACATGACGACTGTGGAGGACGCGACTTTTTGTTGAATTGCAAAATGGGAGGTTCAAATCCTCTCAGGTGTGATAATATATCTATTGTCGGCAATTTGCTGCCATAAGCAGCACAACGAGAAGGTCAGTATCAAAAGAGTGAGAGAACTTCGAATCAAAATTCAAAACGAATTCTATAATCTCCAGACTAATCTAGATACCTTAAAAAAATTGAAGCAGGTGTATTCCTGGTACCCATTTACAAATACCTAACCGGAAATTAATGAATGTATTTCTAAATTTGAAATGCTTCTCCTGGTTTCAAAACAATTACCTTTACACTCGGCATCTCTTTTTTTGCTAGTCTTACAAATACATCCGCATCTTGTTCGAGTATGGAAAAGGTTTTGTAATGCATTGGGATGACTCTTTTCGTTCCGAGAAGCTTCACAGCCTCAACTGCTTGTATCGGATCCATTGTAAAGCAGCTCCCTATGGGGAGTAAAGCGAGATCAATACCATAGATATTACCTAATGTCTTCATGCTCTCAAAGATTCCGGTATCCCCGGCGTGGTAGAGCGTCTTTCCATCTTCTAATCTGATGATATATCCACAGGGTGCACCTGTTGCAGATGAGTGAAAGGCCTGTGTCATTGTAATGGTTATTCCGTCTATGATTGTGCTCCCACCGATGTTCATACCAATACCGTTATTAACAACATTCTCCTCGGGCAATGTAAAATCGGTTTTTAGCCTTCCAACCGTCTCCGGTTGTCCTATCAGGGTTGCCCCGGTTTTTTTGGAGATGTCCGCAGCATCTGCGCAGTGGTCGAAATGGTCGTGAGTAACCAAAACAATATCAGCCTTTACTAAATTTTCAATTGTAATCGGGCATAATGGATTTCCTGTTATCCAGGGGTCGATAAGCAACTCCTTATTTTTCGAAGTAGTAATGGAAAAGAAAGCATGACTCTGCCATTTAATAGAGTTATCTCCCATTTTATACCTCCTTCTCTTCGTTTTCCTTTATCTTTTCTCATCCAAGGGGATGACCTCAACTTTTCCTTGCTCTCCATCTATACACAGGTGTCTATTTTGCAGTAGCTTCCCTTTTCCAAGAATGATTTTAATCGCTTCTTGACCTGCCAGGATGCTATTATTGCAGCAGTGGTGCAGAGGGTGCCAAGCTCGGTTTCGATCCCGGAAACAGCAGAGTCGTCTGGAAAGCCGTAGATCCCCTCTAATCCTTTATCTTTAGGAAATATTCTTAAGACCTGCCCAAATGGTTACATCTATCCTCTGATTAATACTCTTTATTCTTTTACAAGTCAATACCGTCTATCTTTGTATCACAGGAAGGGCACGAGCCGTCTTTAACCCGATTTTTTGAGATTAAATACCCCTGCCTTTCTATCAAAGGTTGTTTACAATTATAACAATATGTATTCTCCCCTTCATCTCCTGGAATGTTGCCGCAGTATACATACCTTAAGCCCTCATTCAGCCCTATCTCCCTTGCCCTGTGGAGTGTTTTTACCGGTGTCCTTGGATAGTCAAGCAGTTTATACGTAGGGTAGAAAGCACTCACATGCCAAGGAATCTCTTCGCCAACTTCTTTTATAAACCCTGCGATTTTTTGTAATTCATCATCCCCGTCATTTAATCTCGGTATTAAAAGCGTTGTTACCTCTACCCAAACCCCCAATTCTTTCATCAATCGGATTGAATCGAGTACAAAGTTGAGTTTAGCACCGCAGATCTCTTTATAGAAATCATCAGAAAACGATTTGAGATCCACATTGGCAGCGTCCAGATAAGGTCCTATGGTCTTTAGGGTCTCTAGGGTCATGTAACCATTTGTAACAAAAACGTTTTTTATCCCTTCTTTATGCGCCAGCTTTGCAGTGTCATAGGCATATTCAAAGTATATCGTGGGTTCTGTATACGTATAAGATATGCTCTTGCAGTTCGTGTTTACGGCATCTTCTACAATCTCTTTGCACCCATAATTTTTACCGATTATACGGTCATGATCCCTTGGTGTTTGAGAAATTTCCGAATTTTGACAGTGGAGACACCTGAAATTACACCCTACAGTAGCGATTGAATAGGATCTCGATCCAGGTAAAAAATGGAATAGCGGCTTTTTTTCTATTGGATCCACATTACTTGATATAGCAAAACCGTAAATCAGAGAATAGAGCGTTCCTGCCTTGTTCTCTCGAACCGCACAGATACCCTTTGTACAAGGGGAAATCACACATCTATGGTTGCAAAGATTGCATTTGACCTTTCCTTCATTTAATCTGTTATACAGCATTGATTCTTTCATCGACTATTGCCCCTTTTTACCCCATTTTTTTATATACAGATTCAACCTTTCCTTTGCTGGTAGCGGCCTTATCCCTTCTATCATCGATCTTTACGTTTGTTACAACTCGCTTCATCCCCTTCTTATAGGGTGATTCATGCATCTGTCTGATCGTGCTGAGTATCTCATCAAGGTCACCTTCGATGATCGTTCCCATAGAAGTCAACTGGAATTGAAGACCGGATTGTTCAAGAATCTTTATCGTATCTGCCACGTATTCGCTCAGGCTGGTGTCAGATAAGCCCAACGGGGCGATACTTACCTCAACTATTGCCATTTTAGATCACCTCTTTTTATGTTTATGCTATAAAATGTGATTTATATTATCACATAGTAGAAAAATTCTTTCAATATACGATTTATATATAGACTGATTTTTTTATGTAGTCAATTTGAAAACGAGATCCTCTTTATAAAAGATGGGTGGTAGTGTTCTCTCTTTTCAGTTGCTCGTAGAACTGCCGGGGTTGAAGTTCCTTAAAATCAATGATCGAAGCGAGATATTTTCGAATGTCCAGACAGAGGTGGCATTTCGAAACGTACCCCTTATCTGTTTCTCGATACCCCATATCAAAAGCAAAATGGAATAGCCCCCTCATATCTTCATTAACCAGATACTTTAATACCGGACGGTTACTGAGATCTATCCCTTCTAGTAAGAGCCAGTCTAACTCAAACCAACTGCCCAATGAAATCCCTCCGCAGAAGCCTGGCATGAAATTTCCATAGTTGTCAAAATGATTGTGCCAGCTTCTAAGGAAGCCCGGTTGGCAGGCCATATGAAGGAACCTGTCAGACGCGTGACTTGGATAAAGATCTTTTAAACGATTTGCTGCTCGCCCCATTAAAAAGAGTTCGACTCTATCGAATATAGACTTTTCCTGTGTCACTGCCAAATAGTCCTCAATCGAAAGCTTGCCAGTTACGCCCAAATATTTGAACATCAGATAATAATCCGTTTGATAGACAATTACATTCTCCCCGAATACTTCTTGGCTGATACGGATGCATCGCTCGGTCCTTTCAAAGGGAACATATTCAGTATAAAAGGGATTTGCCGAGATCATAATCCCTTTTAGTCCCTTTCCCCTGAGTGCCTTGAGCCGATCTTGTGTCAGATCATCGCTTTTACACCAGAAGCAGTTGGTTTCGACAAACGTGGACGGTATATTCAGTGCTTCGGAAATGTGAACGGCTTTCAACAATAGCTCGAAGTTCATAAAAGGTTCCCCGCCACTGAAATGTAGACCATGACTCAGGTTCATATACTGACGGCCGTATGGGCTTGGTTGGATCACTTTTGCAAGCTGTGGGAGATATTTTGCAAGCAGATCTTCCGTAATCCAATCTCCTGCCCATTTCGGCGAGCAGGCATACATACAATGCCGGCACTCAGCAGAACACCTGTAGGACAACATTAAGCCGCCAGAAATGGGTGGAGGGATCTTTATTCTTTCCAATTGTGGATACCCCCCTTTCCTTTATAAGCGACAGTCGGGCTAATATGAGTTTATCAAAGATTCAATCGGTATTGATCATGTTCATTCAGTACCATTGCTTTCATTTGGGTTCAGCCTTTCGACTGGTTTCTTGCTCTGGAGCGCTGCGATGAAGGGAATGCTCTGCTTTGCGGTTGGTAAAAAGCGGATGCAAAGCAGGTATTTTACCAGAACTACAGCAACCGTTTGTTAGCATTTTCTCCGACAAACTTGATCCACCTTTTTTAGTAAATCTGGAATTCTGAATTCTCCATGCATTTGAGTTATAGCCTCGAATGCTTGGTTTAAGTCGACACCCTCAGCTGTGACATAAAGCGGCTTCCTACTTCTGCATCGATATATTGCATAATCATAACCAATATCTTTAAAAGGGCGCTTTGCAACACCGATGACAATAGTTTCTTTTCTTAAGGAATCATACAAGTGCTTACCCAAGCCAATTTTTTTGACACCATCCAGGTAAACGAAACCATCGATCACAATTATATCGGGTTTCAGCTTATGCTCTTTTAAAAGTGAGAAAATGCAGGGTAATTCTCGCTTATAGAAGCTCCCAGGTTCATATTCATTTATGTTTTCTATACAAGAGGTATAAACCCGCTTTGGATGAGAATCATCCCAGGTGTTAAATGAAACACCAGCAACAAGTGCTGAAGTCTCTTTATAATCAACATCAACTGCGAGGATCATGACACCAACATATCTTTAAGATGATACACAACTTTTGATCTTTTACATTTTGGACTTGCTTACAAGCGTTCCTTTTCTTTGGGCAAGAAACCTCCCAGTTATCTCTAGTTATGTAATTCCCTCCCATGGATATCGCACCTCAAAAATTTTGTTGGTTTTCCCGCTGCCTTCCAGGGCCAGGCAGATAATCCGTGGAGGTTTGTAGCATTCGCGGAAATATCTCAGAGCACTGCGCCGGATTTTTGAAGCGGCAACCTTGACTTCCCTAGGAAGAAGGTTTTCCCCTCGGGAAACAATAAAGTCGATCTCCTTCCCGTCCTTGATACCCCAGAAAAAGAACTCGCCCACTTCACGGTTCTTACACAGTTCCGCGAAAATGGCATTTTCCAGCATACTGCCAAGAATCGTTTTGGGTAACTCCTTGAGCCAGAGCAGATGTGTAATACCCGTATTATAAAAGAAGATCTTAGGTATCTTGAAGAATTCTGAGCGGATGTTACGGCTGAAAGGACGAACTCGCGGAAAAGAATTTTAACCTTTTTTATCAACGGTGGTGATTGCACCGGCTTTTCGAGCTGGATATTCGCCCCTCTGAAAAGCAGGAATTTCCTGAAACTCAACGACAGAAGCTCAAAGTTGACTGTCCAGGCTGCCAAGGAGTCCGTGAGCTTGGACTTAATTTCGAAACTCGATGATCCTGAAACAATCAGCTTGGGGCGTTCAGCGTGATGATCCCGCAACAGGCTAAGCAACGGCGATGGATCAGTGACATACTGGATATCTCGTCGAGTAGGAGGTAAAGCCTTGTGTCTCGAAGCAGTCCGATTTCTTCCAGGTAGCCCAGTAGCGCCTGGGTGTTACTCATTAATGCACCTCCGGCAGGCGAAGGTCTTCCAGGTCAATGTAATGTATTTTTTTGCCTGCTGCCTCAAGCTCTTCACGGATGAGCCTCATCAAGCAGGTCTTCCCCACATGAGGAGCGCTGTGGATGACAAGGATGTCGGAGCTGTGGTAGTGAGGACGGATCTCTTCCAGAATGTGTCGATGGAACAGCTTAATAGGCAATCCATGCATTGTTTTTATTGCTAACTTTACTTAGCAATATATTTAATATTTTTCAAGACATAATTTTATAAATTGTCAATAGCATTTTAAGATGTCCGGTTTTCATAGCAAGTGAAATGTCCGGACAGGTAATTGTTTTTGGACAAATTGGAGACAGGGAAATGAACTGCAAGCTTGGGGGCGTAATTCGTAATAAGAGCAAAAATTCCCTTTAAAGAAGGGAAAAGGGTTTTAATTGCAGATGAATCCTTCAGAATAATTTTTATCGTCCTTAACAAGAAACCGTTCCTTGAAACCTTCTGTACTGATTCCCAATACACGAGATAGTCTTCCAATATCCTCATGTTCCAGAATCGGCGATATCTCCCTACAGCAAATTCCACAGGCAGTGCAGTCGATTTCTCCGGATACCTGCTCGAAGAGTGTATGAACAATGGCATCCAAATGCTCAACCTCAATATCATATCCCTTTAAGAGGGATCGAAATTTTCGGTTCTCGTCATCTTTTTTCTGTGCTATTTTCTTTATCCTTTTCAGATCGGATTCAATTTTCATATCAGAAGTATGATCATTTTTTTTCATATGAAATCAAAGAATACATTATCTTTAATTTTACCAGGCCAAATATAAACTTCGCAAATTAATGATTTCTCTATTTTCATTTTATACCGCCCATTTCAGGCCCTTTGATTCATATTCGAAAATCAATTCAAAGACATCATTGCATTTCATTTGAAAAATATTTTTCTCATAAGTTTTAGGTAGTGTCTTATCCAGCACTTCCTCAACAGCCGCCTTTACCCTGGCCCGGCTTTGGGTGTCTTTGTGCCAGTCTTGTATGAGAACCCTTGGATGCTCTTATAATAGTCTGTGGAGTAAAGATTGTGCTGCAAGTTTTACTCTCTTCTCTTCACCCCTGGTCATCTTTCTTTTTTCAGTATGTCCAACAGCTCAAGTTCATCTTCGGTGAGTCTTTCATGGATGTGTCTTCCTTCTTCTTTTTTAAGGTTTTCGGCAAAGTTTACCAGGTCTTTGAAATAATATTCATTGGTTTCGCCGCCCGCATTGTATTTGTCAATTATTTACTGTAATTTTGGAGCAAAATCTTTTCTGGTTGTGTTCATCTGAATGATCTTCTCCAGCTTGTCTTCAATAAATGCTCGCAAATCAGCTATTTCGATGTTTTTATATCTTTTCTCTTTAAAGTCCTTTTTCAGTTTTTCAAAATCGATTTTGCTTAGATCCCGGGTCCGGCCTTTCCGCGTTATTTGATATTCCGGTTTTGGCATCCTGGAAAGATTTTGCTTATTGTCAGCAATAATGCTCTGATCCAGAAGTTCATTGTAGTGGTCAAGTAAAAACGGACGCTTTATTAAGTAGCATTGAAGGATTGGATTTTTTCATAATCCATAGGACTCAGGTATTCTAGAGTCGAATGGAGTAGGTCACTATTATAAAAGGTGATATAGCCTATCACTTCGGCTTTAGCTGTTTTTCTGGATACAAAGCGGCAATATCCAAGACGTTCAAATTTCAGGCTTCTGAAAAATCGCTCTGTGAGGCGTTGTCCCAGCAATTACC
>JAXHVA010000149.1:0-8643 GCA_034189035.1 Thermodesulfobacteriota bacterium | reverse complement strand
GTGCTGACTTCGTCAAGTACCTTGTTCTGGCGCGCGGAGCGCGACGGAACAAGGTACTTGACGAAGTCAGCACCGCGATTCTCGGCGACGCGCAGCGTCGCCGAGAAATCAGTGATGAGCAGTGCCGAATAAAGGACACATGGTTCAGAACATAGAAATACTTACCTTAACCGTAACACATTCCAAAATGCCCCGGCTTTAGGCATCTGCTCAATCATTTTGTTCGGCTATTGTTTCTTCGCATTTGAGTGGAATACTCAACCAATTGCATAACTTTTTCAACGTTCACTTCACGCTCCGTTGTCTTATCACCTACCTGGATTAAAGCATGTCTTGAGAAAGGGCTAATCTGCATCCTGACTATTCCTCCCATCGTTATATCGAATACAAACATTCCTTTGATGCTTCCTTTTAACTCGATTTGTCCGGAACTGACCACACGTGGTTTAACAAAGAGCTCTTTTTTTACGTTGTCCCGGAGAATAATCACAGCAGAAGATCTCTCATGGGATGACATAGCAACTGCGTAGATTAAGTCTAACCAGGTATTTACAGCCATACTTTCAAAACTCAGGATTATGTCGCCAGGGAAAATCCCAGCCTTTTCAGCAGGAGAGTCGGCTACAACTTCTCCAACAATTACGCCTTGTACATCCTGGTCCGGTTTTTCTTCCCACTTCACACCGATAACTTTCTGTGCAGCCTCTTGTTTCTGTAACTCCAAGTCTCCTTTAAAAGTAATCTTCGCCCACTTGTATCCTTTAACATCCGCCAAACCAACCAATTGATAAGTACATTTTCCGGTCATAATTACTCTCGGCAGAATCGGAGTAATGAGGGCACCTACATCATCTATCCATTTTGAGCCTATCTTCAATGAATCGTCCGGGAATGTAGGAAGAGACCTCATACCAATCAATCCGCTAATATTTGTCATCTGACCGGAAGATGAGATCGAAAAACTTCCAAGGTTGGGCGAAGAGCGATGTAAGAAGGCGGACAAGTCAGAGTCTGTTCCCTTGGTATCAAGGTTCTTCCAGCTTAAATTGACTTGTGCAGTTCCGTCCTTTGAAACCTCTTTAATGTAGTACTGTAAAGTTATTGAATGCTCTTGTTCTGTCGTTCTTCCTTCACTTGTTATCGTGGTTTTCTGTCTTTCCTTGTATTGAACCTTGTCTCCGAGAGAAAATTTCCACTGTAATTTTACATCTTCAGTCCCAATTTGTTTCCATTTAGGCTCTTGCCATGGCAGTTCATCCTCATCGTTTGAACTAGTTTTTAGCGACTTGCAGGTGTAGGAGGTAAAGTTCACCGCAATAACAAAACATATTACCAAAAAGGGTATTTTGACTTCAACAGGTGACTGTTTCATCTGATGATTCCTTTAGCGTTTTCCGCTGAATTCATCGTTAGCACATTTCACTTCAGTATTTGATCGGAATACTTAAGCATCTCGGATTCAAATTTTTCAAAGCGCTCATCAAGAGACTTTATTAACGTCTCTTTATCACCTTTGGAAAGGAAAGAATACTTAATGCTATTATATACATATTTTTTCACAGTATTATAGCTTGGTTTATATCTCGCAGCTAACAAAACATATTCACGACTTAAATTATTTCTGGAAACTCCTGAGTCGTCAGTGCATATAACTATCGGAACATCATATGCAGAATAAATTAAATAAGGGTGTTCCTGGTCTTTGACCCCTAATATAAATTCATTGCTGGTAAAATTAATCTCTACAACTGCATTTTCTTTAATTTCCTCCAAAAGGTCAATGGCATCTTCTTCATAAGGCAAATCCACACCATGTCCAATTCTTTGAGCACCAGCAATATGTAATGCCTGAGCAATATGGAACTTCAGATTTTTCGGGCGCACCATGCCAAGAGTAAGCTCTCCTGCATGCAACGCTATGTTGACGCGAGGGAATCTCTTTTTTAGATAAGCGAAAAACTGCATATGCAATTTATAATCTGCGATTGCTACCACACCATTTTCAGGTCCCACAAAATTAACACCTACTAAGAGTTCAGATGTTTCAACAGCCTTAAATGCTGCATATAGAGCAGAAAAGACTTTACTCGGTGTACTATTTCGTGATGCATATGTTTGATAGCGCATCATAAATTGATCATCGTCCACACTCGCGTCCTCATGAGCTTTTTCAATTTCCAAGATAAAATCATTAATTGTCTTTTTAAAGAGGGCATTCCCATCTATCCTTGATGATAGGCCATCCAAAAGCAAAGAAACCTTTTCGTCGCCACAATTATTTCTGATGTTTTCATCAAATACAGTGTCTGAATATGAATAACCAACCGATTTGATCATAGTTTCAATATAGCTTACATTTTCCTTTATGGCTCTCTCTTTCAAGACCATCAGACCTTTATCATAGCTTCCAGTAACGTACCCAAAATAACCAAATGTATTAAAAAAATTTGCATCCGGCGGTAATTGTAAATGATAATGGTTGCTATAGTCCTTGTCGGACCAAAGGGTTAATAGCCTTCTGTAAAGCTCTGTATCAGAACGTAATTCATTAACCGTTACAGTCGTATCAGTCTTGTACTTACTTATTTCCAGTGTTTTCCTATCTATAAGCTGATTGTTGATCTCGGCCCAATCTAAATAAGTTTCTACATAAATGCTTCCTGAATAGTGATGGTGTAGATCCCCTCCTTTCGGCATCTCAGAAAAGAAAAGATTCAGTTGAGCCATATTCGGAGACTCACCTTCAATAATCTTATTGAAAAACAATGCGACCCTGACCTCATTAGTGCTTGCATTCTCAGAACTTGATCTGAAATGGATATGTGAACACCCCATAAACGCAAAGGCTATGATAATGAGTAAAGCCAATTTGGGTTTCATATCTCTCTCCTTATATTTTCAGGTGCCAATGAGCCTGTCGAAAAAATAGTTTGTTAGACGATTATCTTTACTCCAGAGTGAACTATCTCTAAAACTAATAATTCGCAAAAGAATCATATACTGTCTGTATTTTAGCAGGAGAAAATAGGTGTATTAGGCTCAGAGATTCATCTAGCCGGGCATCTCTCTCTTCCGTTCTATCTTTATACTGTCGCCACAACATAGCTCTTATCAATAGTTGATGATCTTTTCAATTTTATGAACCAAACAGTAAAGCAGCCATTGAATGTTGACCTTGACACGGCCCCGCAAGATAAAGCAGTCCATCCTCTTGAATGTTCGAATGTTACCAAGAACAGGTTCCACTATCCCAATACGTTTACTGTAAAGACACCGTCCCTCTTCCGCGTCTATCTTCTCCTTCATCGCATCTGTTATGCTGCCAGGACGTTTCCCGTAGAACAGATGAACCTGCCGGGGCACTGTCTTAGGATTACGCAAGCATTTGGATCGGAGGCGGCAATCAGTACAGGCTTTCTTTAGCGCTTGGTAGGCAATGCCTTATGCCCCTCAGCCGTCTTAAAATTCCGATTCTTCACATATAATCCGTGCCCAACAGGGCAGATAAGCTTTCCAGTATGACCATCCAGCTTGAAGTCTTTTCCTTCCGCTTATTTACAGCACGGCGATGCCGACCTGCATCTGAAAAACGAACATCTCGTTTGCGAAACTGGGGATCCGGTATATAAAGCATCAACTTCCAGCTCTCTACATGCCTCCAGGTTGGTTACACTGTAATAGCCTGTATCATCATTTGCATGTCTTTTAAAGGCTCTTCCCTCCCGGCGGCTTCAAGCTTCTCTTTCGCACCTTCCAGCATCGCTTCCATAATGGAACTGTCTTCCCCTTTTCCGAATGCCTCGGCATGCAATACCACCTGATGCTTTTCATCAACTACTACGTTCGGGATTGTATCCTTGTAATACTCCTTGCGAAGTGGCCATTTTGACCGATTCATTATCGGTTACATTGCTTTGTATCTCTTTACCCCGCGATTCTATCTTGGGCTCATTCTCAGAAAGAAAGACCTCTATCTGATACGGCCCTCCCTCTGCTTCAATCTCTTTATCCTCTTTTGTCTCCTAGCAATGTCAGGGACACTCTTCTTGCCTTCTCGTTTGTCCGTGGCTCGATGTTCTTTAACCGCTTCCTTTACTTTACGATCAAGGGCCTCCTGTTTTTTCTTTAATTCGGAAAACGTACCACTCCACTCTTTTGAAGCATTTGATGAAAACTTTAAACTATCCAGACTAAAATGCGTACCACTAAGTAAATCTTCTTCCTTACAAACCAGCAGCACCTGGGTAAACAATAAGTGGGTCTCTACATCAATTGAAGATACAAAGGCGGATATCGTGCTGTGATCAGGCTTTTGCCCGCCCGCAAGTGACATAAACGTAATATTTTCACAGCATGCCCGCTCAAGTGACCGCGATGAAAGCATTCCGCGGGAATATCCAAAGAGGATATCTTTATTAATACTTTCGGATCAATCGCCTTACGCCCAGTCTCATCATTGCAGTAGCGGTCATCAAACAAGCTCAGATCAAGACGTTCTTCAACAATATGATGTATTGCATATTCCAAGGTTCCAGGTACAAGCTGATCTTCCAGAGATACCGGTACCATCAACAATTGATCGTAGTTGTAATGCTTGTATCGTGCTATCTATATTTCTCCATTTAATCACTAGTGTATTTGCTGTTACATATCATAGATGAGAGTTCTTGTCATTTTATAAATAAAGTACTAACTACTTTTTCGACAGGCTCAACATGAAAATCACCGGTTTCATCCGGTTCATTTTTTGGTTGGATTTAAGTATCCTGTCCCATTTATCTCTCCCTTTATCTCTGCTTTATCTTCTTTAAGATGTGACCCTATTTTGTTCCTTATTTCGGTTTTGTTTTATTCCAGTTTTGATAAACGACCTTTCACCATTTTAGTCATGGCGGTATTGTCCGGGTTCAGCCCCAGGTATCTATGGTAATAGGTCATGGCATTTTTTCGATCCCCCAGTTTATCAAAACAGACCCCAAGCGTACCGATCGTCAAGGGAAATGCATCTCCCATTTTTTCAGCTATTAGCAAAGTGTCTTTGGCTCTGGCATATTGAGACAGCATGAATCTGGCACCTCCCAGTTCCTTGAACGGAAAATAATAGGACCCTTCCTGGTTGACCTTTTGACTGGCTTTTTCAAGATAGGGGATGGCCAGCCGATACTTCTCGTCCAAAATCAGAAATTTCCCGTATAGATAGGTATTGTATAATTTTTTTTATTGACAGGGACGCCTCGAGAAAACGGTAGGCCTGATCTCTTTTCCCGGTCTTGTCCAGACAGCGGGCCAAAGAATCATATCCGTCCCATCTGTAGGGGTTCAGATTCAATGCCTGAATATAAAGCGGTATGGCGTTTGCGTAGTGTTTCTGTTTCTCCAGTTTCCGTGCTTTTTCAAATATCGGCTGTGAATCGGCTTTGAATGCATCCAGCCGTTCATCGATCTGGGAACGGGACAGATGCATCGGGACCAGAGCCAGGGGGATTGGTTTATTTTTTCGCAATACCGTGAACCGGAACAGATCCTGGTCCGATCTTTCTTTGATGCGTGTGGAAAAGGCCTTGACGGACATGTCTTTGAGACTCTCATCATCCATCTGTATCAGGCGGTCTCCTGTCTCAAATCCAACGCGACGGGCGGGCGAATGCGGATGCGTGTGAATGATACGGATATCTTTGGCCGATTTGGACAGGATCATGCCGAGATAAACCGATTTCTTCTCCGTTGCAGGTTCTGGAATCGAGGAGGCCCGTGGTGCAGCTTTGATTTCTTCTGGCTGAACCGTCTCGGTTTCGAGACGCTCCTTTAGATAATCATCTGCCGGCACATGAAGTGACGCACGCTTACCCGCACGGATCTGCCGGACGATTTTATCTTCCGGATCGCGGACATCGACCCGGCCTTAGGTGACATCGATCACACATTTGCCGGTCTTTGGGTTGTAATCAATTTCGTAGGCCGTCCCTTTGGGCTCACACCAGAGTTGCGGCCGGAATTCTCCAAATTTTCCGTTTTTAAAGAAATAAAAGCCGATCCCGATTCTTGACCGTTCGTCCTTTACCCTCAAGCGGCCGGATATCAAGGTATATATAAGGTTTTTCAAAAACCAGCGGTCTGTCCCGGTCCTGCCACCCAAAGTCAACGATGCCGTCATACTCATCCCCTCGTTCAAGGATGATGAGCGATCCTCTGGAATGAGAAAAACTGACTGCCTGGACAGATCCGAGCCTTTTTTTCCGCTGTTCGCCGACATACCCGGCCGGTGTCGGGAGTTTCATCCGGACCGGTACAAACGGTTTCAGGGGCGGGATGATCCTGTGATTTTTGACCAGCGGAGCCCCAAGGGTCCACCAGTTTGACCACCCGCTTTCCTGCTGTGTTCGGAACAGCAGGGATTTTTCTCTGGGTCGGGTTTCCTGTAATTGAAAAAAGCCCCATGAGATCTGGAGATTCGTTGGGGCTTCACCGGATGGACCATTCCTGATGGACCAATCAGCCCCAGTTTTTTCAGTTCCGGATTGAACCAGATCGGGAAATCGGCAGTGGATCTGGATTCACTCAAGGGGAAATATTCCGCTGTTCTCATCCCGTCTTCTACCGTCCGGATCACGTGAGGCAGTCCCGCAGCCTGATCAATAACCAGACGCTTGAGCTGCGGAATGAGGAAGGCCAGGCCCAGGGTTCCGCTGGTTTCCTTGAACCGTTCCGCAAACCCCAAGGCGGCCCCGGCCACACTGCCCGTGCTTTCTGCCGCACAATAGTAGTTCGCTTTTGTGGCCGAGACATAGCCGCCATGCGTCTGTATCAGGCAATCCACAACGGTGATGCCGGCCTGCAGCTTGTCTGACTGGGTCATGGTTTTGGCTGCCGCCAGGAGCACACCTGCCGCATCCTGCCAGTCAATAGTATAGCCTTTGCCCACCTCAAGTTTTGATTCTTTGGCCAGATCAATCTCTTTGCCGAGGATATACTTCTTTTGAAATATCTGTCCCAGTTTCAGGTCGATCTGTTTCTCTTTTTTGGACCTTTTATCCTGGAAAAGACCGGAATGAAACTTCAATTCGAGCTCCAGAGTGGTCTCCTCGGATATCGCCCGGGGATTTAAGGGACGGAACTGTTTTTCTGTCAGGTATTCATATACATTGTCTTTTTTGAATATCTGCTGGAGGACATGGAACAGGGGGATCTGGAATTCCAGGTCCACATTGTTTTTCCAGTTGTGCCATTTGGGTTTTAAATGCGGATAGAGCGTCACCCCCGGGAGCGTCGGGTATCTTTGCCGCAAAACGGGCTGTTGATGACGGTTGTGGCATCAAAATAAAGCGTGAAAGTCTGGGGCCCGGAGTCGATCTTTTCACGGTCCACCATGGAAAGCTCAAATGACAGGGCCGGTTCGGCCACCCGCTCGTCCGCATGGTGTTCAAGCGCGTATATTTTTTCGGTCGACTGGTCCATGGACAATGAACTGCCGGCTTTTCCCGGCAACAGGATAAAGACCCCTTCATTATCATTGAACTTGAACTCAACCGCCTCGCGCCAGTATTTTTTGAGAACCCATTTACCTTTTGCAACCTGTTCATCGACATGGGTAGTGATACGGGTTTTAAATCCGGTGATATTTTTTCTGGCCAGCGGACCTTTGAGCTGATAGAAAAAACGGTCATTGGCTGATCCGGACCGATGCCCCAGCGGCATGCTGTTACCACTGATCTGATAATCCTCGAGCGTCACCCGTTTTCTGCCGGAAGTCTGTTCTTCTTTTGTCTTGACGATGATATTAAAATGGTCGATCTGTTTGTAGGCCGCATCAACGGGCAGTTTTACAGTTAACTTATATGACCTTTTCCCCTTGTCTATCGTGCCCGTGCCCCTGCCTTCAAAATGCCTTCCCTGCAAACGGCCTCTGGCCTTGAACGTACTGAACGGCCCGTTGCCGACTTTCCGGAAAATGTCCTGAATCCCTCTGTCACTGTACTGGAATCTGACCTGTGGATTGAACATGACAGAGACTTCATCCTCTCCATATGCCGGTGCCAGAAAAAGCACCAGGACCATGAGATGGCAGGTTACAAGCAGGTGATTTTTTTCGCATGATTCTCCTTTTTATGGCTCAAGATGGGACCATCAACGGTGTTAATGGTGGGTTTTCAAAGCCAGCCCGGCGATTTGTTAAGAGTCAAAGGTAGACCTGACTCCTTTGTAGATCTGAAGCTCTTGATCTTCATTTTTGCAATGAATCCCGGCCATCGCTTCGGTGCTTCCATCGCTATTTAGTACATAGACTTTAGCCACAGGCTTTTCTTTTTTGCGTATAAGCATTTAGTTAAGCGGTATTTTCTGGCCCAATAATTGCCGATGATCAAATGATGTATCCACGGGTAAATAATGCTTATTGCAATTTTTGGGACAGAAAATATACGACTTAAACGGCTTGTTGAACAGACCCGCGGGTTCAACATGGGGTGTTTATTGAAACTCGGCGCTCTGTTTCTATGGAGTTTGCGCCAGGCTGTCACTGCGAGAATTTAGATTTGCTATGCCAAAATATTTGTCGAGCGGGGTCTTTGAAGCTTCGGGCGTTCTATCCTGCTGCATCATAAAAAGCCTGCAAAACGGGTGGATTCTCTGAATACTCTGAAGCAT
>JAXHVA010000148.1:0-8660 GCA_034189035.1 Thermodesulfobacteriota bacterium | reverse complement strand
ATTGAGAATACTTTTTCGCTATGGGAGATTTTTTCTCCATTTATACCTCTTCTGCGAATCTGATCACTCCGTCTCTCAGCATCTCGTATATATCTTTTTATCTCTTCAATTTTAATTTGAAGATTAATAGAGAGACTGTTTCCAAAATATTGAAAAAAAGCGATGTCCGACCAGATAAAATTAGCTATTACGTGGAACCGCGTGATCTTGACTTTGATCGAAAAATGACCCAGGTTCTGGATGTATAAAAAGAGATAGAACTTATAAGACAAATGGGTAAAGATACTCCGCCAGTAGCGGTTCTTTCTTACGATGAAAAACTTGGCATTCAAGCTGTATCAAATACAGTTTCCGACCTTCCTCCGGTTTCAGGAAAATATTCATGTGTTGCAAGGGCTTATGACATATAAGCGCCGTGAAACTGTTATCTGGAATTGACCTTTTCAATGGTCAATTCAATGGAATGGTGGCAGATTGACATCAAAGCAGAGAATTTGTGCAATACATTAAAAATGTTGGATGAAACCTACCCTGAAAATATGATGATCAGAATTATACTGGATAATCACTCTGCTTTATATCTCCAAAGAAACAAGGAAATATTTGGCTGCCGTTCGAGGTGGATTTGATTTTGTATTTACCTCCACACATGGATCATGGTTGAATATTATCAAAAGTCTATTTGCCAAGATGACAAAAACATTTCTTCGTGGCATACGAGTAGACTCAAAAGAGGAACTAAAACAGAGAATATCTAAATGGTTAAAGGAGCAAATGAATCTCCAATTATTTTCCGATGGAAATCGCGCTTGGATTCAATTTCAGCAGCATAAATATTGAAATGTTATATTGGAATCAAACTCCTAGTACTAGAACCTTCTATATATTCATGCCTGATCGTCCATTATCTGGGTCTACATTTTCAGCGATCAAGTCCATCAGTACTTTACCCTGTTTCTAATTCCTGTATTGCAATATATACGCTGAAGTCCTAACCCCACTTTGGGGATTTCATCCCGAGACTGTAAATCATACTCTATTTTTGGATAGAAATATTTCCTAGCTTCATTTGCATTTCTATAACTTTTCTCATTCTTTTTTTCTCTGAAGATTGGTTGTTGGGTTTGATCTCGTGAAACTGACACTCAACGCTAAATTATGCTTAAGTGAAATGATTTCAATCGGTTATACCGTATTTTTGCCAAGAAAGCAAAGGTAAAAAAACCTTAAAATCAACTAAAAAACTTCAGAACTGTAAATCACTCGTAATATTCTGTTAAATTTGAACTATTTCAATTGCCGTTCAGGCACTATTTAGACTGGGAAAGAGCCAGAAAAATTATAAATTATTCGAGGTAAATTGGGGACAACAAATTGTCCGGTAAGTCTGAAATGGAGGGAAGTCACACTCTTCACTGTATTTGATCTGTATGAGAATTTCTCATTTCTGTATAGACACTGCCTAGCTTAGGGTGATCGTTTCTTGTCCTAAATCATTTTGGGTGAACAAAACTCTCACCCTATCATGATGTGCAAATGTTCCTCTATTTAAAACTGTAATAGTATCTTTTAATCTTCTCTGTTCATCCACTATAGTTACGTATAATACCTCCTCAGAAGTAAAGTCGATTGATATTAAACCCTCGATTAAGCCCTCTATAAATCCTTCAATGGTTTTTGCATAATCGTAATCAGGGGCCATAATATCAGGTAAAAAAGTTGCAAAATTGAAGATATTTATCTTTGTCAAGGTCTCAAGTAAAATAGTGGCTGATTCCTTAATTCTCTTTGGGGTATGCAATGAAGTTTCCCCGAGACCGATGAAAAGGATCTTCGGTGATTGGATTCTCCCTTCAGAAGCAACGAGTGTCGTTTCCCCATACTTACCTTTAATCCTACCAACTTTAACAGATCGCATAATTATCCCATCTAAGATTCGATCTATCATAACGGGTATCTTTCCTGTGAGAAGACTATCTTCAAAAAGGAAAAAAACAAGAGCATGGTTATTCAGTTGGTCTATTGGCTGAGAAGAAACCCCTATATTAATCACTTTCCCTTGATCTGTATCCAATTTTATATATGTCTGCTGAGACACTGTCTAATATACCATTTATAAAAGAACCTGACTTTTCAGTACCAAATTTCTTACCTAATTCTATCGCTTCATTTATGGTGACCTTCGCAGGAATATCCAGGCAGAAAAAGAGCTCATAAATAGATAATCTTAAAATATTCCTGTCTACTTTTGGCATCCTCTTCAAGCTCCAGTTTTTAGAATATCTCCCAATGATATTGTCAATATCTTCTTTATGATCAGATACACCTACTACCAATCTCTCAGAAAATTCCCTAGACTTTCTGGGAACTTTAAAGCTTTCCCAAAATATCTCTAATGCAGACCTGCCATTTTCACAACTTATATCTATCTGGTAAAGAACCTGAAGGGCTAACTCTCTCGATTTTCTTCTTCCTCCCATTAAACCCCTGCTAAAAAAACCTGTTTTAAGTCTCAGGTACCACCTAAATCCCTATTTAACCAGTACCTTTAAAAGATTTGCCATCTCTATAACAGAAATCGCAGCATCCCATCCTTTATTACCCGATTTTGAGCCTGCTCGCTCAATTGCCTGTTCTATATTATCAGTAGTAATAACGCCTAAAGAAACAGGGGTTTCGCATTCTAAAGAAACGCTTGCAATACCCTTTGTAACCTCTGCACTGACATATTCAAAGTGAGGTGTTGACCCCCTTATGACTGCACCTAAACATATAATCCCGTTGTATTTTTGAGATTTTGCCAGCTTCTTTGCAGCTAAGGGTATCTCAAAAGAACCAGGAACTTTTATAATATCTATATTGTTTTCATTTGCACCGGACCTTTTTAGTGCATCCACTGCCCCTCTGAGTAACCTCTCACTAATAAAGTCATTAAATCTACTAACCACAATTCCAAACTTCAAGCCATGCGCATCCAGATTTCCCTCTATGGTCTTTTGCATATGTCCCCCTACATAGATTAGACAAGCTATAATCTTAGCTATGAAACTATTTTATACTTAAAATATGACCCATTTTTTTCTTCTTTGTCTTTAGATAATCGATGTTTTTATCATTGGGCTTGGTTTCAATGGGTATCCTCTCTTTAACGATTAATCCGTATCCTTCTATTCCTTTAATTTTTTTTGGGTTATTTGTCATCAGCCTCATTTTTCTCACCCCCAGATCACGCAGTATCTGTGCACCAACCCCATAATCCCTAAGATCAGCCTTAAAGCCAAGCTTCTCATTGGCCTGGACAGTATCGAGCCCCTGATCCTGTAGTTCATATGCTTTAAGCTTATTGTTTAGCCCAATACCTCGCCCTTCCTGATGCATATAAACAATGACCCCTTTGCCTTCCTCATCAATCATCCTCATTGCAGCTTGGAGTTGTTCACCACAATCACACCTCAATGAACCAAATACATCGCCAGTCAAGCACTCAGAGTGAACCCTTACGAGAACTTCATCATCTGGGCCGATCTCTCCTTTAACAAAGGCAAGGTGTTGAAAGATGTCTACTTTATTTTCATATGCAATCGCTATGAACTCTCCTCCATATACAGTAGGTATAGTTGTCCGAGCTACGGCTTTTACCAAACTCTCGGTTTGCAATCGATATTCAATCAAATCGGCAATTGTAACGATTTTCAACCTATGCTTTTCAGCATATATCTCCAGATCAGGCATCCTTGCCATAGTCCCGTCGTCTTTCATTATCTCACATATCACTCCCGTTGGTTTTAACCCTGCCAAACGAGCCAGATCAACAGATCCTTCTGTCTGTCCTGTCCTCACCAACACGCCCCCTTCTCTGGCAATTATAGGAAAGACATGACCCGGTTGGACAAGATCCTGGGACCTTGTCTTTTCGTCAATAGCAGTTAAGATCGTTTTCGCCCTGTCTGCTGCAGAGATTCCTGTTGTAACTCCACACCTTGCTTCTATAGAAGTTGTAAAAGCTGTATTAAAAGGAGATGTATTAATTGTCACCATGGGGGATAGATGCAATTCTTTTGCCCTTTCCTCGGTTAATGTAAGACATATTAGTCCTCTTCCGTATCTTGCCATAAAATTAATAGCTTGTGGGGTTACCTTCTCTGCTGCTATGAATAAATCTCCTTCATTCTCTCGATCTTCATCATCAACAAGGATGATCATCTTTCCTTTTTTAATCTCTTCAATCGCCTCTTTGATTGTACTCAACGCCATATTTCCCTCATTTTCTTGCTATCTTAAAAGCCATGTTTATCGAGAAAATCCCTATTGATCTTACTCTCACTTTCTGTTTTATTACCACCTTTCAATAGGAATCTCTCCAAATATTTTCCAATGATGTCGTTTTCAATATTAACGCTGTCACCAACTTTTTTTTCAGACAAGGTCGTATGTGCCGCTGTGTGAGGAATAATATTAATGCCAAACAGGTCATCTTTACATTCATTTACAGTTAAACTGATACCATCTATAGCTACAGAACCTTTTTTAATTATATACCTCATTAAACTTTTTGTCACTAGAATCTTCATTCGTATAGAATTCGCATCTTTATGAATTTCATGGATTTTTCCAATACCATCGACATGGCCTAAAACGATATGGCCTCCCAATCGATCGGAAAGACGCATAGCTCTTTCTAAATTGACCCTTCTCCTTTTCTTCATCTCTTTAAAATTAGTCTTGTGAATAGTCTCTGAAGAGACCTCAACTTGAAAGGCCTTCGGTAGCAAATCCACAATAGTAAGACAAACACCATCAATCGCTATGCTATCACCTATTCTTACAGCCGTTAAATCCAGGCTGCATTCAATAAGGACGCGGATAGCATTCCCCTTTTTTTCGATATTCTTTATAGTACCTATATCCTCTATCAAGCCAGTAAACATATCACTTCTTATTTAGTATCCGTCTATAAATGGCCTTTTTGACTAATCACTGTGTCAGGCTCAGATTTTAATCCTCGAAATATGTCAATATTTTCCTACGGTTAAAATTTTTGCCTTCCTTAATCTTGAACAAAATTGCTTATTTCTGGACAGCCACTATTTATTGGTCATCTGGAGATATATCCTTCTATCAATATGTCATCTCCAAACCTTCTTGTTTTGATCTCCTTTATTATAACTGCATCATCCAGTTCTTTTGCACCTTTACCACCCACAATACTTAGGGCCTCAATCCCGCCTATGATTTTTGGGGCATAAAAGAATAGCACTTTATCCACAATGCCACTTTTTAAAGATGATGCATTAACCTCGGCGCCCCCTTCAATAAGAAGGCTAGTAATCTCCAATTTTCCGAGTTCAAGCATAAGCTCTCTCAAATCGACCATGTTATTTGTAGAACCTACAACAATTACTTGTTCTCCGAGTTCTTCTACCTTCTTTATCTTCTCTTTGCTTGCACGATCCGTTGTTGCAATAATTGTCTTTGCACTTGATTTTTGATTTAAGACCTTCGCTTCAATTGGAATCTTTAACCTGGAGTCAACAATTATCCTCACCGGATCTTTACCTCTTTTTCCATTTAAGCGAGTTGTAAGACTTGGATCATCTGCTTTAATTGTACCTATCCCGACGAGAATCCCGTCTATTTCATTACGTAATTTATGTAAAAACTTCCTTGACTTCTCATTCGTAATCCACTTTGTGTCCCCACTCCTTGTAGCTATTTTCCCGTCTAAACTGGCTGCTGATTTTAGAATTACAAATGGCCTCTTCTGTGTTATGTATTTTATATATACCTCATTTAACCTCTGACACTCCTTTTTTAGTATCCATTTCTTTACATCAATTCTATTTTTCTTCAGGTACTGAATCCCCCCACCTGTTACTGTTTCGTTAGGATCCTCAATCCCCACAAGCACCCTCTTAATGCCACTTTCGATAATCGCTTTTGTACACGGGGGAGTCATTCCATAATGGTTACATGGTTCTAAATTGACATAAAGATCTCCTCCTATTGCATTTTTACTAGCATCATTAAGGGCATTAATCTCTGCATGAGGTTCCCCCCTTTTTTTATGGAATCCTCTCCCAACAATACTCCCCTCTTTAACCACTACAGCCCCTACTAAAGGATTTGGACTTGTTTTGCCTCTGGCCTTGTTTGCCAATTTCATGGCCAGCTTCATATACTCTTCTTCATTCATCTTTTTTTAAAGCTCTTCCTTTTTTGCTTTCTTTTTTCCTGCAAGGAGATCCCTTACCTCAACCATAAAATCACCAACATCCTTGAACTCACGGTAAACAGAGGCAAACCTTACATAAGCTACCGCATCCAAATCATGTAATGCCTTCATCACACGCTCTCCAATCTGAGAGCATTTTATCTCTTTTTCTCCGCTGTCCTGAATTTCTTGCTCTATTCTATCAACTACTCCTTCCATTATATCAATACTTATCGGCCTTTTCTCACAGGCCCTTTTAATTCCATTAAAAATCTTTGTTCGGTTAAAAGCCTCTCTTCGACCATCCTTTTTCACAATAGCTGGGAGGGCCAACTCCACTTTTTCATATGTTGTAAACCTTCTCTGACATCCCAAACATTCTCTGCGGCGTCTTATGATATTACCATCTTTGCTTAGTCGAGAATCAATTACTTTATTATCAATATCAGAACAAAAAGGACACCTCATACCCTTAAACTCCCTCTTCAATCTTTTAAATATAGCATATATTCAAAAATTAAATGCAGATTTAATAATATCTTCTCTCTAACAATTATCCTATTAAATATAAAAGTAGGCAAGAAAAAAATCAAGTATGCTCACTTGTATGAAAGTAAAGGCTAATAAAGCTAAACCTGCTGTAAAAAAGGAATTTTTAATAAGAATGGATCTAAAGTGGGATTAAAGTTGAAAGGCTCAAAATATATTGAGATCCTTTTTATATTCCAACAGATCAATACCGGATTCCATCGACATATCGACAGAGAGGTTGTCAGCGTAACCTTCTTTATAAATAATCTTTTTAATTCCTGCGTTGATTACCATCTTAAGGCAAATAATACATGGAAGGTTTGTACAGAACAATACCGAATTATTTATACATATTCCATGGTACGCTGCTTGAATAATCGCATTCTGCTCTGCATGCAAACCTCTACATAATTCATGCCTTTCACCAGATGGAATATCGTTTTTCTCCCTTAAACAACCAATATCCAAACAATGGGCAAGCCCCGCCGGTGCTCCATTATAACCTGTTGACAGAACTCTTTTGTCTTTAACCACAATGGCTCCTACTTGTCGACGACGGCATGTAGACCTCTTTGCCACTAAAAAAGTAATATCCATAAAATACTCTTCCCAGGAAGGTCTTTTCATATATAAGGTTCCTATGCAGGCATTTTGTACAATACTGTTCTTTCTTTGTGCTTACTCTAACCATGATTTTTGCACGGGCTATAATATGATTGCCTTTTCTGTGGCTGATTTTTGCTGAGTGAATCAATACCCGTTTTAGATCTTTCCCTTTAATCTATCTTTGTATAGGGGAAATTTTATACATAAGTCAAAGACCATATCCCTAACCCTTTTCATGCAAGACTCATTATCAACATTACTTAAAATCTGAGATATAAATCCGGCAATGACCTTCATCTCAGGTTCTTTCATACCTCTAGTGGTTACAGCCGATGTTCCGATCCTTATACCGCTGGTAACGCGAGGCCCTTTTTTGTCAAAGGGTATCTCATTTTTATTTACTGTGATGCCTGCTTTATCTAATAACTCTTCAGCTGCTTTGCCTGTAAGATCAGTATTAGCTAAGTTCAAAAGTATAAGGTGGGTATCTGTTCCACCGGTTATTATATCGTATCCCTTTGATTGAAGTTCCAATGCCAAGGTAGAGGCGTTGCGTATAACCTGTCTTTGATACTCTCTGAATTCTTCTGTAAGGGCCTCTTTAAAGCTAACAGCTTTTGCAGCAATGATGTGCATAAGAGGCCCTCCCTGAACCCCGGGGAACACGCAGCTGTCTATTGCTTTAGCAAATCGCTTTTGGCATAAAATAAGTCCGCCTCTTGGGCCTCTCAGCGTCTTGTGTGTAGTGGAAGTAACAAATTCAGTCACTGATACAGGGTTTGGATGGAAGCCAGCTGCAATTAATCCTGCAATATGGGCAATATCTGCCATTAGATATGCCCCGACCTTGTCTGCAATCCTCCGAAAGCGATCAAAATCGATGACTCGTGGGTAAGCACTTGCCCCTATGATAATCAATTTTGGGTTGTTATCTCTGGCCAGTCTTTCTGCTTCATCATAGTCGATTCTTTTTGTATCTCTATTCACTCCATAAGAAATAACATTGTAAAGTTTCCCTGAAAAACTTACCGGACTACCATGGGTAAGATGGCCACCATGTACCATATTCATCCCCATAATCGTATCTCCGGGCTTTAAAACAGAGAAATAAACCGCCATATTCGCTTGAGACCCAGAGTGAGGTTGAACATTGACATGATCCGCACCGAAAAGCTCTTTGGCCCTTTCTATGGCTATATTCTCAACATTGTCTACAAACTCACATCCTCCATAATATCTTCTATTGGGATATCCTTCTGCATATTTGTTTGTAAGAACACTTCCCTGCGCTTCTAATATTGCTTCGCTTACA
>JAXHVA010000147.1:0-8739 GCA_034189035.1 Thermodesulfobacteriota bacterium | reverse complement strand
TTGGCTTTAAGACGACCTTTACCTGGAAAGGCTTCTTCCGGATCAGCTTTCTTTTCCCTTATCCAGCGCGCCAACGTACCCCTGCTGATATCCAGGCTACGCTCCACCTCTGAGACCTTGCCTCCCTCCTCGTTGACGAGGCGGATCGCTTCTAATTTAAATGTTGAATTATATTTCTTCCTCTTTTTACTCATGGATCACTCCTTTCCCTCTTTTATTTACTTGAGGCTCTTATGAGTGTCCACTAAAACGGGGTATGAATACCCTTATGTTCTTCTTATGTTCTTTTCCTTTGCCACCAACCGTAACCAAAGCTACCTTACCGTCCGATGAAAAAGCTCCTACTATTTTTAATTCCTCCTTCCTTAAATTTAAAGATACTGCCAAAAAGACAACCTCACTTTAAAGGTTCCTTTATTTTTAATCTTTATATAACATAAATTTAGATAAGTCCAATCTTTAAAAGGGAAAGGATGGAGATCACTAACACCTTGACTTCATAAACTCTTTGTGTTAGTTTGCTTTTCATTCTTGAGGGATCGAATATCAGCTTAAAATAGGTGATGCATTGAGAGAGAAACTACAGCAACAACACAAGTGCTTAAAAAAAGAAAGAGGTACTATACTTGCAAGATGGAGTCTTTACTTTTAGAATAAGGCCGGAGATTATCTTTGGTAATGGTGTTTCCTTACGAATTGGAATTGAAGCGAAAAAGAGAGGGGGATCTAATATCCTCCTTGTAGTAGACCCGGAGATTATAAATGCTGGGCTTTTTGATAAGGTTAAAAGCGCATTAACAAAAGAAAGGCTTAATGTTACTGTTTTCGATAAAGTTGAACCAGAACCTCTCCTTGAGATCGCTGATAAGTGCGCAAATATCGCCCGTGATAAAGGGTGTAACCTTGTTATAGGCATTGGGGGCGGCAGTGCAATGGACACAGCAAAGGCAGCCTCTATATTATTGACAAACAATGGACTGAGCAGGGATTACCAGGGCCTTGATAGGATCAACAAACCCGGAGTGCCCAAGATTATGATTCCCACAACAGCAGGGACAGGGAGTGAGGTCACATTCACAGCAGTATTTACAGATAATGATTTAAAAGCGAAAACAGGGATAAACAGTGAGTATCTCTTTGCAGATATTGCCCTACTCGATCCTGAGCTTACTCTTTCTGTTCCTCCTGAGGTTACAGCTTATACGGGCATGGATGCATTGACACATGCTATTGAAGCGTATATTTCTGTCTCGTCCAATACATTCAGTGATCTTTTTGCCTTAGAGGCTATTAGGCTGATATCAAAAAGCCTGAAAAGGGCTGTTCAAGATGGTCATGACATTGAATCCAGGAGCAATATGTTAAAGGGAAGCCTCTTTGGCGGAATTGCTCTGGCAAATGCAGGGGTAGGCGCAGCTCATGCTCTTGCATACCCACTGGGAGGTGAATATCAAGTTCCCCATGGGATTGCGAACGGCCTTCTTCTGCCTTATGTAATGGAGTTTAACTTAGATAATAATATTGAAAAGTTCTCACTTGTAACAGAAGTCTTAGGGGAAAAGAGGGAAGGCTATACAGATATAGAATTTGCAAGGGAATCTGTATCGATAGTCAAGAGACTTATAAAAGATGTGAAAGCTCCGAATAAATTGAGGGAGTTGAATATTCCAGAAACCGCAATAGAGGATCTATCTTCACAGGCTATGAAGGTAACCCGGCCAATAGAGAACAACCCAAGGAAAGTAACCCGAAAAGACGTGATCGAGATATACAAAAAGGCATATTAACATATGCCTTTAAGTCATAAAGAAAAAGGAGGAAAGGCAGGCCATGGGTGGCTCAGAATTATTGGGGAAGGAAGAGATAGCCGAAGTCATAGATGTAATTGAGAGAGGAGTCCTTTTTCGGTATGGCTTTGATGAGAAGAGAAAGAATATTTTCAAGGTAGCTGAATTTGAAGAAAGTTTTACAAGATATATAGGGATAGACCATGCATTGGGTGTTGCTTCTGGAACTGCAGCGCTCCGTGTTGCTTTGGCATCTCTCGGTATTGAACCAGGGGATGAGGTAATAACCCAGTCTTTTACCTTTGTTGCTACGGTTGAGGCTATAATGGAGGCAGGAGCAACTCCTGTTATTGTAGAGATAGACCGTTCTCTTAATATGGACCCTAGTGATTTTGAGGCAAAGATCACAAGGAACACCAAGGCCATAATCCCGGTTCACATGCTGGGGGTTCCAGCCAGAATGGATGAGATATGCGATATTGCAAAAAAGAACAGTATCAAAATACTGGAGGACTCCTGCCAGGCATGTGGGTCAAGCTATAAAGGGAAAAAGACGGGAACCATAGGAGATATGGGTTGTTTCAGTTTTGACTTTGTTAAGACAATAACCACTGGTGAAGGTGGGATGGTCATTACAGACGATAAAGAACTGTATTTGCGATCAACGTACTTCCACGACCATGGCCATGAGCATAATCCGAATCTTCCCAGGGGAAAGGACGATAAAAGCATTGTGGGTTTTAACTATCGGATGAGTGAAATACAAGGGGCAATTGGTGTGGTGCAACTCTCTCGACTTGATCATGTCATTTCAAACCAGCGGAAGAACAAGACAAGGATAAAAGAGGCCATAAAGGATATAGATGGGTTAGAATTCAGAGACCTGCCGGATAAAGATGGTGACGGAGGGGACACTCTGGTCTTTTTCCTCCCAAAAAGCCAAATGGCAAAGAAAACTGAAGATATACTAACAAAGGAAGGGATAGAGACTAAGATTTTGCCCTCTGCATTAGGATGGCATTATACAGGTAGCTGGAAACATATTATAAGCAGACTCAATAGACAAAAGGGTGAAAATATATACAGCCGAGATTCATGGCCACAAAGTGAAAACATGCTGAATAGGGCTATTGCTATAGGTATTTCTGTAAATATGACAGATGATGATTTGGATAAGATCATAGCAGGTATTCGCAAAGCAGTAAATCTGTCCCTGAGTTTATGATTTTTTAAGGATACAAATGAAGGCTTTAGGAATAATCCCAGCCAGATACCATTCTACAAGATTTATTGGAAAGCCTCTGGCAGACATTTGCGGTAAACCCATGATTGAACATGTTTACGAGAGGGCTTCAAAGTCACAGTCTCTCACCTCTGTAACTGTAGCTACTGATGACAAACGTATTGCCAGAAAGGTAGAGGAGTTTGGTGGGAACACAATACTTACATCCTCACATCATAAATCAGGCACAGACAGGATAGCCGAGGCAGTTATCAAACTGGATACGGATGATACAGATCTGATTGTAAACATACAAGGAGATCAACCCCTTGTTGAACCAGCTATGATAGATGAGGTGACCCATCCCTTTATCAATACACCCTCTTTGATGATGGCAACCCTCAGTTGTAGGATAGAAGATAACGAGCAGTTGAGAAATCCAAATGTTGTAAAGATTGTCATAGATAAGGACGGCTTTGCCCTGTACTTTTCCAGATATCCTATACCCTATGTCAGAGTACAAGGTAATTCGGTCTCTTTCTATAAACATATAGGGATTTATGTATATAGAAAAGAATTTCTCCTCAAATTTACCAAAATGCCTCAGAGCATACTGGAGAAGGCTGAAATGTTAGAACAGTTAAGGGCATTGGAAAATGGGTATAAGATACTGGTTGTAAAAACGGATTTTGACTCTGTAGAAGTCGATACACCACAAGATTTGGAGAGAGTGAAGAGCATAATTGCCCGGGAGATTTCCTTTTAACTCAAGATTAACATTTTTTAGCTCGCCAGTCTTGGTGAGGCAAGAGATAAGGATTTTCAAGTGTATGTCCCCAGGGGGGCTTATTTAATATGTACTTTGTTTACAACCTCTTGCTCTCATTGACCACGATCTTCATCCTTCCTGTATTCATTGCATATGCATTCATAAAAGGAAAAAACAGGGAAGGACTGAAAGAGAGGTTTGGTTTCATATCGCACCATATTGCAAAAGATCCTTCTTTAAAACCGAGGTTATGGATTCATGCCTGTTCTGTAGGAGAGGTCTCAGTAATAAAGCCTATAATCTCTGAAATAAAGAGAGTTTTGCCCTGTTCTTACATTATCGTTTCAAACACTACCAAAAGCGGACATGACTTAGCGAAACAGGAATTGAAAGATGCCTCAGCGTATCTGTTTTTCCCCTTGGATCTTTGGTGTGTTGTCAAGAGAGTATTGAAGATCGCTTCACCTGATATAATTCTAGTTTCAGAGACTGAGATTTGGCCGAACTTCTTAAAGGCAGCCAAAGGACTGGGAATTAAGACCATACTGGTTAATGGACGGATATCCCCAAGATCCTTTAATGGCTATATTAAGATAAGACCATTTTTTAAAAAGGTTCTTAAAAATTTCGATATACTCAGTATGACCTCAAAGGGTGATGCCAAAAGGGTTATTGCTATGGGAGCGCCTTGTGAAAGGGTTTTCATCAATGGAAATACCAAGTACGATCGAATAACCGACCTCACTCATCTGAGCTTTGAAGAGGAGATAAAAGAGATATTGCATGTCTCAAAAGAAGATAAGGTCTTCATAGCAGGGAGTACAAGAAGAGGTGAAGAGGAGATAATCATTGAGGCCTACTTAAAGTTTACCCACATTTATCCAGATATGCTTTTGGTGCTTGCCCCTCGACATATCGATAGGACAGAAGAGATTAAAGAACTTCTGAGGCAAAATAAGCTTGAGTTTGTAATGAAGACAGATCTTGATAACGGCAAGTCCAAAAGAGACAGAAAGGTGATTATTATCAATACTATAGGAGACCTATTCAAAATTTACAGTATTGGAACAATCGTTTTCTGCGGAGGAAGCCTCGTCCCATTAGGAGGACAGAATATCTTGGAGGCTGCTGCCTGGGGAAAAGTGGTATTTTACGGACCTTCTATGGAGCATTTTTTAGACTCCAAAGAAATTTTAGAGTCAGTAGGCGCTGGAATAGAGGTCAAGGATGCTAATGATCTCGTAAATAAAAGTCTTGAACTGCTGAAAGACCAGGGAAGACTATACGCTTTGGGTAAAGCAGGGAGAGAAGCTGCTCTGGCTAAACGAGGAGCTGCCAAGAGAAATGCGGAACTTACAAGGGCATTATTAGAAGAAAGGATTATCAGGGAATAAAAACAATATGGTGATAAAGCGGGCTAGGGAAGTCCTCAAAATAGAGGCTGAAGCTATAAAAAATCTCATCATCAGAATCGATAAGAACTTCACCAGAGCTGTTGACATTATTTACTCAACTCAAGGAAGAGTTATTATAATGGGCGTAGGAAAGTCTGGTATTATAGGAAGAAAGATTGCAGCTACATTGACGAGTACTGGAACTCCGGCCTTATTTCTCCACCCTGTGGAAGGGATGCATGGTGATTTGGGTATTGTAATGAAAGATGATGTTGTTCTTGCTATATCGAACAGCGGAGAGACAGAAGAGGTCATTTCTATTATTCCAATATTGAAGCGGCTGGGCGCCCGTTTGATTGTCTTTACAGGGAAGTTGGATTCCACATTAGCAAGGAATGGTGATGTGACGATAGATATTAGCGTTGAAAGAGAGGCATGCCCCCTTGGATTAGCACCAACTGCAAGTACAACAGCTACTTTAGCCATGGGAGATGCATTGGCTGTGGCCCTTCTTGACAAGCGGTCGTTTCAGACAAAAGACTTTCACCGAATACACCCGGGGGGAAATTTGGGTGAAAGACTGATGGTAAGAATAAAGGATGTAATGCTGCAAGGAAAAGAGATACCCATTGTAAATGAGGAGCAGTCTCTCAGCGAAGCGATTAATGAGATGACCAATAAGGATATCGGCCTTACACTCATAACAGATAATAACGATTTATTAACAGGGATAATAACGGATGGAGACCTACGAAGGATCATCCAAAGGAAGGGCAATTTCCTTCGAAGACCTATTAAAGAGGTTATGACTCGTGATCCAAAGACAATAAACGAAGATAAACTAGCAGGATATGCCCTAGAAGAGATGGAGAGGCATAAGATTACCGCCCTTGCAATTGTAGATGAAGAAAAGCATATAAAAGGAATAGTCCATCTCCACGATCTCCTTGGAAAAGGAGAGTTTAAGTTTAGACCTTAAATAGGTGAAAAGATGGCAGTATTACCACCTAAGGGATTGATTGGCGCTCTTGTAACCCCCCTGGATGATGGAAATAATATAGATCAACCAAGCTTAATTAGCCTATTGGATTATACTGCTGATAAACTCCATGGAGTTCTTATTGGGGCAGGGGATATAGGTGAAGGGCTTGTCCTTAAAAACAAAAAGAGAATTGAATTAATAAAGGCTGGGATGGAGGCAGTTAGGGAGAAATTACCCCTTTTCTTGAGTATCACCGGGAATACAGAAGATGAAACCGCAGAGAATATCCTTTATGTGGAGAGGACAAAAAAAGAACTCAACTACAAAGGGGATATATTTCTTTTGGATTGCCCTTTATGCTATCATAGCAACATGGGATTACCTGATCTCTATATTGAATTTGGTAAGATTACTCCATTGCCACTCGTCCTGTACAACAACCCCTGTATAATTTCAAGGCTTCAAAAACATTTAAATAGAAAGAATATAAGGACAAATGTTCTGAAGAAACTCTCAAAAAATGGACAGATAATGGGAATATGTCATGTAGGAAAATTAAAAAGAGCCGTAAATTATGCAAGAGCAGTAAGAGAAAGAAGGAATTTTAGAGTGTACGACGGCAATGAACTCGATTTTTTAAGCATGCCAAGCCTTGGTGGAGTTGTAGCACAGGGAGCGAATTTATTACCCGAGCAGTGGAGGCTTATCGTAGAATCCTCGATAAACCCAAAAGAGGCCTTTAAAGAGGAGGGAAGGTCTTTTTCTCAACTCTGGAGCACAGGTCAGGGGTTGAAGTCCTTTAACAAGGCGTACATACAAAATCCTGTTGCAATAATCAAGTTTGCATTAAAATTAATGGGTAAGATAAAGAGCTGTAATGTTGCTGAAAATACTTCCACTATTACACAAAAGCAGAAAACAGAAATTTGCAATCTTTTAGAAGATTATCAACTTATATAGATATGAAGTACTTCATTGAGGCAACAGATCATTAATACTTATAGAAGGTTATGAGAAAAGAAAAAAAGGGCTTTAAGAAGAAAAAGAAAGAATTCCGTTACTGGATCGGCTGGATTATATACAATATATTTGAGTGGATAATGACACGTCTTCCCTTGAAACACATATATTTTTTCAGTGAAAAACTTGGGATTATCGCATACTACTTGTCCCCAGGATATAGAAGAAAAATCCTTAACAACATCAATTTTGCCCTTGGTAATGAAAAGAGTAAAGAAGAGATTAAAAGGATTTCAAAGGATGTAGGGAGAGGACTCTTTAAACTGTTTTTTGAGATGCAGCATATAATAGCTTTACCTGCAGAAAAGATTAAAGACATTATATCTCTTGAAGGAAAAGAGAATCTAGATACGGCTTTAGCAAAGGGAAAAGGGGTTATAGCTGTAAGTGCACATCTGGGTAACTTTACAATTTTGGGTCCTAAATTAGCAGCAGAAGGGTATTCCTTTAATATAATTACAAAAGATCTGGTCGATCCTAGGATAGTAAAGAGATTAAACGAGTATGCGAATACTTTACATATGAAGATCATTCCATACAAACCTCAAGACAAATGCATTAAAATAATCCTAAAGAGTTTACGAAATAATGAAATCGTCTGTTTTATAGCAGATGAAAGTTACCCTTCAGGTGGGGTATTCGTAAATTTCTTTGGTCATCCAGCACCTACAGCCACAGGACCCGCTGTCTTTTCACTGAGAACCGGAGCAGAGATTGTTCCAATGTTTTTAATTCGACATGAAGCAAATAAGAACAAACTCATCATCGATCCTGCTATAGATATTGAGTTAAGCGGAGATAAGAAGAAGGACACTGTTTCCATTACAGAAAGGTTTACAAATATTATAGAGGACTACATCCGTCTTTACCCATCTCAATGGCCTTGGATCAATAAGAGGTGGAGGCTCAAACATGCTGGTAGAAAAAGAAGGAAGAAAAGGAGGTAAGTATGGAAGATATCGAAAGGCTTTATGAAAAATTGATAACCAATGATGAAGATTCTCCATCATTATACAATATCGACACAAAGATAAGATCCCAGATATATAAGAAAATTCTTCACGATTTAAACGCGTTGAAGGAGAAACAGCGTATTACAAAACTCGACTCTGATGATTACAAGAGACTCGACCTTGAAATTAGATTGAGGTTACTTAAAGAAATACAGATTATCATTGATGATTATGTAATGTCAAAGAAGAACAACGAACTCGACAGATGGAAGGCTATGTATGGAGAATTAGATATATATATAAAAAACTTCTTTTATTACAGAATTGACGGGAAGTATGAGATAAAAAGAAAGGTACTTACAAACTATAAAATTCTATAATACCTGTTATTCAACCCCCCTTCTCTTTTACTTCCCTTCTCTTCTTATATACTTTCAGTATAAATCATAACGTATTAAATTCAGATTTCGTCCTTTTTAATACGAACCTCTAGATCTTACTTCTTTCTTCGAGAAGGGCGCTGGTGATCCCTCCGGCTTCGCCGATCATGTAAATTCTTCCCTTTCCGATTCTCGATATCTTCTTCATGAGTTCAGGGTTCGCAGACTCTTC
>JAXHVA010000146.1:0-8748 GCA_034189035.1 Thermodesulfobacteriota bacterium | reverse complement strand
TAATTTTTACGCCGATTGGTGCAAGGATTTTTGAAGAAACATGCAAAATTGCTTACACTTTCGGCCAACCTTATTAACACATATAAATAAATATATCAACACATTAACGCTTATTCAGCAGCCTTAAGTAGTCCTGATATAATGTTACCAAATAAGGAAGATAGGAATCAACATCAAAAGCTGCCACTCAGATGGCATAAATGCCGGGGTCATTTGATTAAAGAAGAGGCAAGAATACTAAAAAAGGCTTCATAAAGACAACTTGGAAATTGTAATTGATAATGAGACTGGTACTGCCTTTGAAAACTTTGCTTCTATAAGAGGCCTTCGAGGATACTGTTGGGTTTCCTGGGATTATAGAGAAGCATTTCAATTATCAAAAGCTCTGGGTTGTACTGATTCAAGCCATCGGTAATAGGGAAGTCTCACTGATTGTTGTATTTTGATTTGAGTCGTTTTGATTATATAGAAGTATTGAGGAGATATCCTTGTTATAAAGAAGATAGGGTCAGAAGCCAAGTTCCCCAAAAAGTGTTATCATCATCGTATTAATTGCCTTAGAGGCATGCTTCTCAGGAACTATTGGAGATAATTCAATACAAACAGGTGTTCTCTACGTTTTTTGAGGGACAACTATGATTTATATGCTTGACATTCTGGATCCTCTCTGATACTTTCCATATGTATCCTGAAAATCGTGAATTACTATTCCCTATGAATTGCATCATCTGATTGTAGGAGGAATTGATTGTGGGGATCTTTCCCGATCAGAGTCTGATCGGAAGAAATTTTTAACAAGGATTCATCAAATATACAGCATGCTATATTTTGATGCCGCTTTTTCCATAACCATGGTAGCCTCTTGATACTCCTTTCGCATGAAGTCAGAGAGTTTATCCTTGAAGAGCTTGATAATATGGAAATGATCTAACACGATGGTTACTTCCTTCAAGTTATCAATAATTGTGCTTACGTATGCTGGGGACATGTCCATGGCGACTGCTTTGATTTTAACTAATCTCAGCTGATGGGTGACATCCATTATGGTAATATTCTCATGTGAATATCTGTCTTCAGCATATAAAGATCAGCTGTTTAAAATAGTTGCAAACAAGAAAATTGTATGTTACTTTAAAAAAATGATGTATTAAAATAGGTAAACTAGAAAAGGCAGCCTTAAAACCTTTTTAATAAAATCTTTTATACCCGATATATTTGATAATACAGAACAGATTAAACCCCTAACCAAGATGATCAATACAAGCGTTTTAGTACTCAACAGGTCTTTTTTGCCAGTCAACGTTACAACTGTTAGGAGGGCCTTTTGTCTTCTTTATCAAGGTATTGCAAAGGCTGTAAATTCCCAGTTCGAGACGTTTGATTACGATAGCTGGAGTGATCTAAGTATAGAACAACAGGATGAAACAATAGGCCTTGTAAATAGAGTGATAAAGGTCCCCAGGGTTATCCTTCTGGTAGCCTATGACAGAATTCCGAAGACACATGTAAGGTTTTCAAGAGCAAATATATATGCAAGGGATAGAAATACATGCCAATACTGTGGCCGTAGCTTTCCAAAGAGTGAATTGAGTCTCGATCATGTTGTCCCAAGAGCTTATGGGGGAAGCTCTTGTTGGGAAAATATCGTCTGCTGTTGTTTTCCATGCAATAAGAAGAAAGGGGGTAAAATGGCTCATGAGGCGAATATGAAACTACTAAGACCACCGACCAAACCTCGCTGGACACCTTTTTTCAGGGTTCATATCCAGGATACGATGCAAGAAGAATGGCGGACATTTATAAATATGGTAGATGTATCTTATTGGAATACAGAGCTGTTGAAGTAGTCCTCAGTGATTCATGATTAAAAAATATGAGTTTATTGCCCAGGATACTGATCATAAAAAACGTTTAGATACTTTTCTTTCGCAACAAGAACTGCAGGTTTCCCGTTCTCAGATAAAGAGACTAATTGATACTGAATTTGTTCAGGTAAATAATATATTTCCTAAGGCAGGATTAAGGGTAAAAGAAGGTGATTTAATAAGGGTATTTATCCCAAAACCTAACCTATCTGATCCTTCTCCAGAAAATATTCCCTTAGACATTATATATGAAGACAGATCTATCATTGTGATCAACAAACCTCCAGGGTTGGTGATTCATCCTGCTCCAGGTAACTATTCTGGAACCTTGGTAAATGCTTTATTATTTCACGTTGAGGATCTTTCAGGAATAGGGGGAGCAATACGGCCTGGTATCGTGCACCGCCTTGATAAGAACACATCAGGAGTATTAATAGTCGCTAAGAATGATCTTGCCCACCAATCATTGGCAGACCAGTTTAAGAAACATTCAATAACACGAAGATACTTTGCTATCGTTTATGGGAATTTAGAAGATAAAAAGGGTACCGTAAACGCTTGCATTGGGAGACATATATTAGACAGAAAGAAGATGTCAACCAAAACCAAAAAAGGTAAGGAGGCAATAACACACTGGAGAGTTATTGAGTCTTTTGGAAACTTTTCTTTATTAGAGATAAGCCTAGAGACCGGAAGAACTCACCAGATCAGGGTTCATCTGGCGGATATTCAGCACCCTATTATAGGGGATCCAGTTTACTGCAGAAAGTTAAAGTTTTCGACGTTAAAGGACGATGACTTGATAAGAAGACTGAAAAGCTTAAACAGACAAGCTTTACATGCATATGTTTTAGGGATTAACCACCCGATATATAAAGAGTATATAGAGTTCACAGCACCTATGCCAGAAGATATGAAAAAGGTTTTGGATATGCTGAGGCGTATCGATTGATAATATTATTTAAATCAGGAGGCTAACCTTGAGAAGAAGAGTCGTTATTACAGGTTTAGGCGTAATTGCTTCTAATGGGATCGGCAAAGAAGAGTTCTGGAATGCATTAGTAAATGGAAGATCAGGGATAAGGAGGATAACACGATTTGATACATCTACGTATTCTTCACAGATAGCCGGTGAGGTGGATAGATTCGATCCGCTTGATTATGTAAGCTCAAAGAATGTAAAAAGGATGGATCGATTTGCCCAATTTGCGGTTGCCTGTGCAAAGATGGCATTTGAGGATTCTGGACTCGAAACGATTGAAAAAGATAGAGACAAAATAGGGGTTGTTTTCAGCTCAGCAGTAGGAGGTGTGAATTTCGCAGAGTCTCAATATTCAGTTTTTTTAGAGAAGGGACTTCGAAGAGTGAGTCCTTTCCTGGCAATCAGTCTCTTTGCTGGAGCCTCTTCCTCTCAGATTGCTATAGAAATGGGGCTAAAGGGATACAGTAATACTATATCTACTGCGTGTGCTGCTGGTTCTGATGCGATTGGCCATGCTTTTCATGCGATACGGAATAATTTGGCGGATATCATAATTTCTGGCGGTGCAGAGGCTCCTATCGTTCCTCTCACATTCGGAGCCTTTTGTGTGATTAATGGCTTATCATCGGCTAAAAATGAACAACCGGATAAGGCCTGTAGACCTTTTGATAGAGAACGTGATGGATTTGTAATGAGTGAAGGGGGGGGAGCAATCGTTTTAGAAGAGCTTGAGCATGCCTTGAAACGATCTGCTCATATTTATGGTGAGGTTTTAGGTTATGGAACTACGAATGATGGGTATAGTATGATCCAACCCATGCCTGACGGTGAACAGACTGCCATAGCTATAAAAAATGCTTTTCAGGATGCGAATATTCAACCTGAGGAAGTCAATTATATTAACTCTCATGGAACTTCTACGCCATTGAATGACAAACTGGAGACAGCCGTAATTAAAAAGATATTTGGGGATAATGCCTACAGAATACCGATCAACTCTACCAAGTCAATGACAGGCCATTCCTTAGGCTCATCAGGGGCTATTGAACTAATCGCCTCTGCCTTAACATTAGAGAATCAATTTATCCATCCAACGATAAATTACGAAAATCCGGATCCTGAATGTGATCTTGATTATGTACCCAATAAAGGCCGTAAATCAGAAGTCGATATGATACTCTCAAATACTCTCTCTTTTGGTGGGAAAAATGTAGCTTTAGTGTTGAGTAAATTTTCTGAAAATAGTTATTAGCTTTCCTTAGTAAAAAAGAAATAATTAATAAATATTGTAATCACATCTTAACCCGTGCAAAACTCCTATTATTAATGAATCTTAAGAAGGAACAGTATTAAGAAGCTATAAACGTTTCTGTTCATACGGATAGCGGACCAAAAACACACCTTTTCTTTTGTAACGCCCGCTCGGGTGTTCAGACAACACACACAGTGAATTTGACTGTCTTTGAAGCCTCCTAGTATATTACTATTCATAGCGCCCTAACAAACGTGAAGCTCATTAAGAGGCTCTAACTTATTTCGTAAGGGGTGACTTCCCAGAAAAATTTCTTTCATTGTATACCCCTGATGCAAAGCAGCAGGGGTATTTGTAAAATTAGTACTACTAATTGTAATCTGGCCGTCTTTATCGAGTTAATTTGATAAGGATTTTACAAATAATTCATATATTTTTGGAGAAAAAATGAAGACTTTAGTGACTGGTGGGACGGGGTTTATCGGGAACCATCTGATAAAGGCACTTGTTGAACAGGGACGAGATGTTCGATGTCTTGTGAGAGAGACAAGCAATACAAAGTTTTTAGAAGAACTTAAAGTGGATCTTGTATATGGAGATATAGGGAAAAAAGATTCTCTAAAAGACGCAGTTAAAGGTGTTAGTATTGTCTATCACCTTGCCGGAGAGGTCTATTCGAAAAGAAGTGACGACTTTTTCAAAGTCAATGTGAATGGTACCAAGAATTTGATAGAAGTGTGTATTTGTGAAAAAATTCAAAAATTTATTTACTTCAGTAGTATTGCCGCAGTTGGACCAAATCCGCATAGAGATATTGTACTAAATGAACAGAGTCCTTGTAAACCTATCTCCCCTTATGGAAAAAGTAAGTATGAAACGGAAAAGATGCTGATACTAAGATATCATAAAGTAAATAATTTACCCATAGTGATTATTCGTCTTCCGGTCGTATATGGCCCTGGGATAAGTCCTCTTTCAAGGGTATCACTGATGTTGAAGATGGCACTGAGTGGTAAAATTAGAATGGTTGGTGATGGAAACAATACGATCTGTTTATGCAATATCGAAAACCTTATTCAGGGGGTTTTATTGGCAGAAAGAAACAGTAAAGCAAAAGGTGAAATATATTTTCTTGCCGACAAAAAACCGTATACAATTAATAATATTATACAAAAAGTTGCCCAAAAGGAGGGGGTAGAATTCTCACAGAGTCGTATTCCGGTTTTCTTGGCGAAGACAGTCGTAAGAATTGTTACAATTTCAGCAAGGGTATTCGGTCTCTCGCTTCCTTTCCATCCACATATAATAGAAGAGATCACTCATAATTGGGTAAATAGTATCTCGAAGGCAGAAAATGAGTTGGGATATTGTCCCAAGGTAGGATTGGAAGATAGCTTAGAAGCAACAATAGACTGGTTTAAAAGCCAGAATATTATACGGGGGGGATAAAATATGTTCACTTCAATATTTTTGACATTTATGCTTTTAATGGCTGTTCAACGCATACGTGAAACTTTTTTTAAAAAAGGCAAGGAAAATGGGATGATTGTAAATAAATGGACTTTGCCAGCATTAAGTACAGTTCATTTTATAGTTGGTATAGGAGCAATCGTTGAATATTTTTTAGTTCAAAGAGAGGTTAATTTTATTATTTCTGGATTGGGATTTTCTATGTACTTTTTTGCGTTCGTTCTTAGAAGTTGGGCGATTACAACTCTTGGAAGATATCATAGTGTCCATATTGAAATAAAAAAAGATCACATGCTTATAAGAAGAGGCCCATACAAGTATATGAGGCATCCTTATTACTTGAGTGTTATTTTTGAACTCCTAGGTGTTCCACTCATCCCCAATTCATATTATTCTTTTTGTGTTTCTCTTGCGGTTTATATTCCATTATTGCTCACCAGATTGAATTTAGAAGAGAAAGCAATGACCGATAAACTTGGAAGAGAATACTTACTCTACAAAAGAGAAGTTTGGGGTCTATTCCCCATAAAAAGGGTAGAGGGTAAAAGGCTATGATCGTTTTTTCAGTTACCAGCTTTATAACAGCCATTACAAGCATTGTTCTTGGGATCTTTGTTTATTTAAGAAACGGCAAAGCACCATTAATTAGGCTTTCTTTCCTTATGTGCGTATGTGTAGGTATCTGGGCTTTTGGTTTATGCATGTTTTTCAACTCCACAGAAAAGGAAAGTGCTTTTTTTTGGGGGTATTTCCATAATATTATTGCGACTTTTATTCCTATGCTCTTTCTTCACTTTACTTTTACTTTTTTAAGGGAGAATGCATACCGAAAAACGGTCTTAGGTATTGCTTATAGTACCTTTTTCCTGATTTTATTCTTCGTTGTTACCTTCCCCAATTCATTCGTTAAAGACGTAATACCTAAGCTCTCCTTTAGGTATTATATTGAGCCAGGGGCCATATATTATCCTTTCAGTATAATGTATTGTATATTTTTATCCTATGCGGTTTTCATATCAATCAAAAACTATAGAAAAAGTACTGCATTTTTTCGTAATCAGATTAAATATATAATAATAGCGACAATTTGTGGTTTTGGTGGTGGAGCAACTAGTTTTCCTCTCATTTTCGACATTCCTATTTATCCGATAGGACTCATCTTTATTCCATTGTACCCCATTATTATCTATTACGCCATCGTTAAATACCGTTTGATGGATATCAATATCGTGATCAAGAAAAGTACCGTTTATGTGAGCTTATTTTCTTTAATATTCATCCCATTCTTTTTTGTCAGTGTATTTGTCCAGAAATTCTTTTTTCACTCAATGAGCTATGAGTTTTCCTTCATTATCTTTATCTTGTATTGCATTGGTACTTTCATCTTCCTAAGATTAGAGCCTATGACAGAAAGAACAATTGAACAGATGCTCTTTAAAGATAAGTATGATTATAAGAAAACCTTGAGTGAGTTGAGCAAAGCCATGATTTCAATACTAGACAAAGAGAACTTGCTGAAAACGATAATCAATACCATTACAGAAGCCATGGGGGTTGAAAAAGCTTCCATATTGCTGATCGATGAGGAAAAGGGCTTTTATTCTCTCCAATCAGGCAGGGAGTTCATTCATATTAAGGAACAAGATTTCCGATTGGCTTTGGATGATCCTTTTATAATATGGTTTAATAAACAGAAAGAAATAGTCATAAAAGAGGAACTTGAACGAGACATTGATAATGAAGAGAATCGAGTTATTGTAGAAAAATTGGGTGTTATGGCATCAGAGCTCTGTATTCCACTTTTCACCAAACAAAAATTGATTGGCTTATGTAATTTAGGGAATAAGCAAAAAGGCGATATGTTCTCCCATGAGGATTTAGCTCTACTCGAAACCCTAAGTAACCAGGCAGCGATTGCTATTGAGAATGCTATCCTATACGAGGACTTGAAGAAATCTGAGGCATACATCCGTCGTACGGAAAGGTTAGCAGCACTGGGTACCTTAACTGCTGGGTTAGCCCATGAGATAAGAAACCCAATGGTTGCTATTAAAACGTTTGTACAGCTAATACCAGACAGACTTGATGATGCAGATTTCATGGAGAATTTCTTAAAAATTACTTCAGATGAGGTGGAAAGGATATGTGTTTTAGTAAATGAATTGTTGGAATTTTCTCGCCCTTCTGAGCCAAAATTTCAAAAGGAGTATATAAATGATATAATAGAAAAAATGATCCTGCTTGTTGAAAATAAAGCCAAGAAGAAGAAGATAAGAATCATAAAAAGATACGGCAAAGGACTTCCTTTAATATTTATAGATCAAGAAAAGATAAAACAGGTTCTTTTAAATCTATTAATGAATTCGATTGATGCTATAAAGGCAGATGGATTGATTTCGGTTACAACTAGATTGATTCGTAAGAGAAATTCGAAAAGTTATATCCAAATTGAAATAGGGGATAATGGGGAAGGAATTAATAAAGATGATCTTGATCATATATTCATCCCGTTTTTTACAAGGAAATATAAGGGAAGCGGGTTAGGGCTTTCCATATCTTATAGTATCATTCAAGAGCATTCAGGTTTTATTGAGGTAGAGAGTAAAATTGGCGGAGGGACTATTTTCTATATCGATTTGCCGCTGGGTCTGGATGAAGGTAGTGTCTTTCATGGGATAAATAGAAGCCTTGTCAATATGAGTGAAGGGTAATAGAGCTTTACTTGATTGTACTATATCATTTGAAATGGCAGGAAGAGAATTTGAAAGGGATATTATCCTCAATACACAAAAAAAGGCTAGTTTTATCCAGAACAAGATAGCCGAGTTTTTGGGGAATAAGAAAGAGGACATTAAGATACAAGATAGACAAGCTGAGTATAGATATTTTTCCAGACTGACATAATATCAAAGAGATATAATTTAGTGACATTAGATATTGTACAAAGATGTCTTTTTCAGTTTTATGCTGGTAAATCCTCCCATAACTAATCAGCAAAATAAATAAAAACTCATTTTACATTTTAATCACTTATGCATTATTAGAAACCTTTTTTATTTAAGGCCTGCTGAATAAGCGTTAATGTGTTGATATATTTATTTATATGTGTTAATAGGTTGGCCGAAAGTGCAAGCAATTTTGCATGTTTCTTCAAAAACCCTTGCACCAATCGGCGAAAA
>JAXHVA010000145.1:0-8776 GCA_034189035.1 Thermodesulfobacteriota bacterium | reverse complement strand
GGATTAAAAAGGGGGGGGGTCCTGCAAAGATATCTTTCTTTGAAAAACTGAGTCATCAATAGAGATTGACTTTTATGCTGGATTATTGTCTCCACTGCCTCCAAGCAATAAAACAGCCGAGAAAGAGAAGCCCGAGACCTATTCCAATAAGCTTCACTGCCTCGGGCCATAGAATAGAAAAACCATGGGCCTTTTGAAAGATAGAGTTGGCGGCAATGTTAAAATGAGTTGTTGGCCAGATCTGGGCTGCCTTCTGCATAAACGGTGGCATATTCGATATTGGTGCAAGAATGCCTGCCATCGCAGTACTTGGAAACCACACCCCAAAGGATAGGAGTATAGCTTGAAGCATATTTTTACAGATACTCCCGATGAGAATACCTATTCCGGTCTGGCCAATCAAAAAAAATCCCATAAAAGCGAAGAAAGTAAGGGGATTCCCTTTACATGGCACTTGAAACCAAACTACAACAAGAAAGGAAAAGACCGTGGCAATCATACCGATCGTGATCGGGGCTATTGTCTTTGCAACTAAAAGCTCCCATGACATAGTTGGAGTAACCAGAATCTGATCGATAGTCCCCCGTTCTTTCTCTCTTACAACAGCGGTTGACGAAAGGATGAGTCCACCGATAAGACCTGCTATCACAATATGATAGATCACAACGAAGTAAACACTCTCCATCTCCTGGTTGTAGAATGTTCTCAATTGGCTATGTATGCCTGGAAGGTGAGATACCACTGTTCCATGATCATTCAACCTTTCCAAAATAATTTCCTGATTGTATGTAGCAATAATGCGTTTTGCAAAACCGATCCCCTGCCCCGCAATATTGGAATCGGTGCCATCTGAGATGAATTGTATTGGGGCAGATACCCCTTCTGCCAAATAGCGTGTGAAATTAGGAGGGATAATGAGTGCAACCCTCGCCTTGCCGCTATCGAGCCTTTTCTTTACATCCGTCATAGTGGTGGCAAAAGAGTCTAAATCAAAATACTCAGTAGAGAGAAACCTGTCGATCAAATCACGGCTGACCGCTGAACGATTCATATCATAGACCACTGTGGGTAAGTGCTTCGCATCAAATATGAAACAATATGCACAAAGAACAATGCACGCAGTAAAAAAGTAGAGGATGAGAAGCATCGCTACCGGATCACGATAGAAATGAATAAACTCTTTTTTAATCAGTCCATAAAGACGTGACATTGCTCAACCTTCCCTAGATTTTTTTGCCTTTGACCCGCCAAGCGGATATTGAAAAAATGGCAACACAATAAAGTATGAGAGAAAGGGCATCCTCCCAATAACTGAGGATACTCGAGTCTTTAAGAATCTCCGCCCTGCAAATCCCGGTATAAAATCTTGCTGGGAAAAGGCATGAATAGAGACGCCATCCATCAGGGCTGTTTTCTATCGGGGCAATGGTATCCCCGAATATAATTGCAGGCATCAGTGTAAAAATTATACCGAGTAACATTGCGGTGAGCTGGCTTTTGGTCAGTGTAGAGATAAAGAATCCAATCCCCACGCAGGCAAAAACCATGAGGAAGGTGGCTACGGAAAGCAGAAAAAAGCTTCCTCTGAAAGGAACGTTAAAGAACCATAATGCAAAGACGATAACAAAGAGAAAATCGAGGTAAAGAAAGACCACATAAGGGATCATCTTCCCTGCAATATATTCATAGGATTGAACCGGCGAGGCAAATATCTGTTGGATGGAACCGGATTCTTTTTCCCTCACAATAGCAAGAGCGGATAAAATAGGTACAAATGACATGATCATCAGACTGAATACACCTGTAATCGTAAAAGTAAAATCCCTCAGTGATTGATTATACCAGTTCCTTGTGGAGAGTTTTACGGGCTCAAGATCTACTGCAAACCCCCTTTTTTTGAGGAGACTTGTTGTCATATCGTAAGTATAAGATGCATTTATCGCACTCAAGTAATTGACAATAAATATTGCAGTAATATTTTCAGATCCATCGACAAGAATCTGTAAATCAGCAGGACGATACTCCTTTATATCCCTTGAGAAACCGGTTGGGATGATAATTGCGCATCGGGTTTTCCCCCTATCCAGCAGCCTCTTTGTCTGCTCGTATCCTACTGGATAGTATTTTATATGAAAAAATCGATTGTTATCAATCGTATTTATATAGTTTCTGCTCTCCTGGGTTTGATCCATATCAAATACCGCTATAGGAAGCTCTTTCATCTCAAAAGAGACTGAATAACCGACTAAGAAGAGCAATTGCATCGGCATGCCAAGAGAGATAATAAGGCTTAATGGGTCTCTTAAAATATGAAGAAACTCTACCCTCATGACTGTCCATATCCTCTTGATGGTTATCGGAGCTTGCATATTTTACCCTTTTTAAAGAGATACGCCGGAGATGTAAATTATGAATACGTGTGTGTTGTTTATTGCTTCTGATCACTAGCCATCACATGGTAGAGGAATACATCCTCCAGGGATGGTTTGATTCTTACTATCTCATCTACATTGATATCTTCTACGAGGAGGTCTTCTTTGCTGAGGTCTCTCTGTCCACTCTTTTCAGTCAGAATGTGTATCTTATCTCCAAAGAGGGCAGCCTGGCAAATGAGATCTAGAGAGACCAGCCTGTCATAAGATTCGAGGACTGAGGAGGAAGACACCTCATAAAAATCTGTGGATATACCTTCCTTTAATTCTTCTGGCGTCCCAAGTGCTATGAGCTTTCCGTTATTCATTAAACCGAGGAGATTACAACGTTCAGCCTCATCCATAAAATGGGTAGTGACAATCGATGTTATCCCTTCTTCAGAGAAACGATGGATTATATCCCAGAATTCTATCCTCGCCACAGGGTCAACTCCGGAAGTAGGCTCATCCAAAAAGAGAACTGCAGGTTGGTGCATAACTGCACACCCTAGTGCCAGCTTCTGTTTCCACCCTCCAGCCAGATCGCCGGTCAGATGTTTTTCCTTATCCTTCAACCCGGCAAGTTCAATAACCCATTCCTTCTTTATCTTCTTCTCTTTCTTCCCGAGTCCATAGATCGTTCCATAAAAATCCATATTTTGCTCTACTGTAAGATCAGGATATAAGGAAAAGAGTTGAGACATATACCCAATATTGGCTTTGACCAGTCGTGGCTGAATTCCTACATCATATCCAGCAACCATTGCTTTCCCGGATGTAGGCGGGAGAAGACCGCACAGCATCTTTATAGTGGTGGTCTTCCCTGCTCCGTTGGGACCGAGTAGACCAAAGACAGTACCGGTGCGTACTTCAAAGCTTACATTATCTACTGCTTTAAAGTCTCCGAACATCTTCGTTAGATCGGATACAACAATGGATTGTCTCCCTAAATCATGACTTTTAAAGGGTACATCTACTTTCTTAGGATCTTTGTCTATGTCATCTTTTAAAAGGCATGTAAATACATCATCCATGGTGGGGCTGACTTCTCTACAGTCTTCGATGATGACCTCTTTATCTGCCAGATCCTTTTCCATTCGTGATAATTCAACATCTGGGTTATCTAAGAATACCCGGATCCTATCACCGTAAACCTGGCCTTGTGTCTTGATATCTTCCCTTAAAATCCGACACGCCTTGTTTATCTTATCCGTCCTGAATGAACAGATACTTTGTCTAATTAACATCTTAAGCCTGACAGGTGTATCACATGCAATGACTCTTCCATCCTGGATGAGGGCAAGACGGTGACACCGCTCCGCTTCGTCCATGTAGGGAGTGGAAATGATCACAGTAATACCCTGGACGATGAATTCATAGAGAATCCTCCAGAGTTCGCTTCTGGAAAGGGGATCAACCCCGGTCGTCGGCTCATCGAGGATCAGAACCTTCGGATGGTGAATCAGAGCACAGCTTAAAGCGAGTTTCTTCTTCATCCCTCCTGAAAGAGCGGCTGCCCGACGGTCTCGAAAGGGCTCCATCCTTGAAAACTGCAAAAGCCTCTTCTTTTGCTTTTCACGATCTGTCTTGATAACACCGCGCAGATCAGCCATGAAGTCCATATTCTCTTCAACGGTCATGTCAAGATAGAGGGTAAAATCCTGAGACATATATCCTATTGCAGAACGAATGGCATCAGGTTCCTTCTCTACATTATGTCCGTCAACGAACATTAATCCAGAACTCGGTGAGAGGATTCCACAGAGCATCTGGATCGTCGTGGTCTTTCCTGCTCCATCAGAACCGAGAAGGCCGAAGATCTCTCCTCGTTTTATATTCAGGCTAAGATCATCTACTGCTAATGTGTTTCTGAACTTTTTAGTCAAATCCTCAATCAGAACAATATAATCTTTGAGTTGAGTTACTTCCATTCCTTATCTCTATCCCACTTCAAGTCTATGTCAGCAGGCATACCCGGCTTGAGAATCCCTTCAAGATTATCTATGCCCACCTTTATCTTATACACCATACTTGAACGGTGTTCATCCATCTGTACGTCACGAGGTGTGAACTCCGCTTTAGATGCCACAAGGATAACACGCCCTTCAAAGTAACGTTTGGGAAAAGAATCCACATATACCCTGCAAGGGTCATCCAGTTTTACCTTTCCTATATCCACTTGTTCCACATATGTTTTTGCATAAAGCTGTGATAAATCCGTAAGAACGACTATCGGAGTACCTGGGACCACATTTTCCCCTGTTTCGATCACTTTATCAGTAACCGTCCCTTTTACCGGAGCAGATATAAATGTATCTGCATGGGTAGCCTTTATCTCACTCTTTAATGCGAGAGCTGAATTAAGGGCTGCTTCTGCAATAGTCTTATCCGTCATCGCGGCATTGAGTTTCTTTTCTAAGGTATCTATATCGTTTTTTCGCAGTTGGATCTCTACAATAGATGACTTTGCCAGCTCTAGACCAGCACTTGCAAGCACCACTCCACGGGTTGCCCTTTCTACCTCTGACTTTGTCAGCTTATAGGCCTCTTCAACAGCGTCCATCTTGCTCTGGGATATGGACTTCTTCTTTGCAAGGGAAGAAAATCTGACATAATCCTTTTCGGCTTTAGCGAAGTTGGTCTCAACCTGTTCTATGACCACCTCTGCTGATGCAAGAGAAGCTTCTGCCTGTTTGATCCTTGCCTTTGATTGCTTTTTAGCAAGTTCCAATGCAATCTTTGCACCTGAAATCGTACTTCGAAGGATATCTACTTGATTCTGTGCTTTCTTTAATCCTCCTCGGGCTCTTTCAATCTGTGCATCGGCATTGGCAATCCTCGATTGAATCTGCTCTGAGCTGATCTGGGCAATAAGATCGCCCTTTTTTACTTCAGAGCCCTCTTCTACATTGAGCTGTATCAATTCCCCTCCAACCTTTGCGCTCAGGGAAACCTCTGTGCCTTCAACCCAGCCGTGCAGTCTTAAGATCCCCTTCTTTGAACTGCCTCTTAGAGTTGTAGAGTAATAGACAGCACCTATACCGCATAGAAAGAAAAAAATGATTATATAAAATATAAATTTTCTCATTCTGATACTCTGGTCTTCTCTTTCTTCCATCTAAACCCCCCCCTTTAGATCTATAAGATTTTAAGAGCCCTCTAATACTCCCCCATTGCGCGCTGCAATCTGGCCTCTGCCAGACTGTAATCATAAAGAGAATGATAATAATTCAACCTAGCTTGAGTAAGAAGTGTCTGTGCGTCGAGGACCTCTGTAGTAGTCGTCAGTTGATTCTCATAACGCTCATTGCTTACTCTCAGATTCTCTTCGGCCTGCAAAACTGCCTTCTTTGTAGTCGGTATATTCTTTTTAGCTTCCTCAAGATCGAGAATGGCCTCTTTTACTTGGAAACGTATCGTGTCCTTTAACCCAGACCTCTTATGAATCAATTGTCTTTTCTGGCTCTTCTCCTCACTCACTGAATAGTACGACTTGCCCCATTGCCAGAATGTCCATGACAATGCTGCTGTGGCCTGCCATGACTCTGACAAGTGAAAATCACTCCCTGACACATCAGGACTGTCCCCTGCTTTTATGTAATCAGCAGATATTATTACTTTAGGGTAATAGTTCACATACTTACTCAGGCTTATTTTCTTCTCAAGGCCCTTCATATTAACATCAATCATCTTCATTTCAGGCCTATTTGTGAAGGCCTTGTCTACACATTGTTTAAAATCAAGCTCAATGGGTTCATAACTCAAAATATCTACTACTTCCACTGGTTCGTTGATTTGTCTCGATAGGATTATATTAAAGGCAGATCTGGAGAGTTTGGCACCATTTTGCGCCTTTATCATACTGTGTTTGGTATTGGCTAATTCTACTTCTGCTTTTAACAAATCATTTACAGGGATTATGCCGGCCTCAAAAAAATCTCTGACTTCATTAACATGAGATTCTAACTGGGTTACTGCCCTTCTTGTTACATCGAGCGATCTATCCGCCTTCAATACATTGAAATAGGCCTCTTTTACCCTCAAGGCCAGATCAAGTCTTTCTGTTTCGAAATCGAGTTTCGAAGCATCTACTCTTGTCTTGGTAATCTTATAATAGTCAGTTAAAGTATGTAAAGGGAATATCATTTGTTCAATATTGACCTTCCACTGATAGTTCTCTTCAGTATTCGTCTCAAACCTTGGAATAACAGGGAAAGCTTCCCCCACATCTACATTTAAGAGTCTATGAACATCACCAAGTCGTGTATAACCATACGTTGTACTGAATTTCGGCAGCATCGCAGAACGTGCCTGATTTTTTACTGCAATCGCTCCCTCAATGGCCTCTTTTTTTACCTTGATCGATGAAAAATTCACTAACGCCTCAGAAATACTTTCTTCTAAGGTAAAGACCCTCTTTTTTGAATCATCAGCTCCAACATTTTGGACTAATATGAGAATACAAAGATGAATAAAACATACGAAAAGAGATGAAATCTTCAATCTCATGTTTCCTCCTTACCTTGCGAAGCAATACGTAATTGCTGATCTCAATCAATAAAAATAAATGTACCCTTAGTTTATTGGGGATATTCTCCATTATTCATCCCATATCTTACTTTGCTAAATAGAGAAGAAAAACCCTTTGTTCTCTACAAAAGGCAGGATAATATTTTAGCAATACGTAGCGGTAGTACGCAGATTGGATGAATTGCAATGTTAATAAGCTGTAGAAGGAATAAATTCGAGGGGTTAGTAACTAGCCTAAAATTTATTATATCAATATAACATATGCATATTCTCCATATATCAAAAATTTTGTACTTATGCAAGATAAAATTCTATTTTTCGAAAATTAATTTTGATGGATTCGTAAAAAGTCAGCATTCTCATGTTGAAATATTATGGGAGAGCATGCTAATTACACGAAAAATAGGGTTAATAAGGATATGAGGAGGATGCTTATGAAGCAGATTGATTTTACTCAGTTTTCAAAAGAGGAGTTAATAGAACTGTTGAGGGTGTTTAATCTTAATTGGGGTTGATAGTATGAAAGAAGTGGATCTCACAAACTCTCTAAAGAGGAACTCATAAAACTGATAAAAGTGTATTCGAAGCTATTTATCGCTCTTGATGAGTTCCGATTTCTAGCCGTAGAAGAGAAATTTGGTTAATAAAATCACTGAAAACTGGATAAATACAGCATTTCTTCCTGATTCAATCAAATAGTGATATGTCTCAGCCGATGTGGCCATATAGCATATTTGCATTCTCATCTTATTCCAAGCAGGCGATTTGATAACTTTTTACAAGATGATTCTGGACCAAACCATACGGCATATAGAGAAAGCATGAAATCCCTACCGGAAATAATTGCTTTTTGCTCTCCTTTGACCATGATCTCCGTTCCATTGCCCGGGATGTAAGTGATTCTAAACTCGTCATGTTTATTAAAGTCCTCTGTAAAACATCCGAGGTATTGATCCACTTTTTCTTTGAGTTCTGGATTGGACTCATAGTTGTTTATCTTATCAAACTCATCTTTATACCACTTCCTAAACTCCTTTGCTTTCAACTCATAAATCACATGAGCTCTCAATCGTTTGATCTGCTCTGATTTAATCATTGCCTGTGCATTTTGAGTCGGTTCACTGAGATAGAATCCGCAATATTCGATGGTAATAAGTTTGAATGCCTTATATACTTCCACCCCCATAAGTTTACAGGTTTTTCCAGCTATGACCACTTCATCTGGGAAATCGACTCCTTTGAATACGAGGCCCATGACTACAGCAGGAAAGATCATCCCTAAAAGGGCCAAAACAAAAAACAAAGTCAGCGCTCTAGATTTTTTTTTCATCATCGTATGTAAAACCCTCCTCTTAATTTAATACATGAAATTTATAAAGTCAGCCTTCTTTATAAAACAAGTAAAGCAGAAAACATGGTTTATCCGACTAAAGTGTACTTTACCTCATGGATTGCCATTCAGTTGACCATTGAAGCGGGTCTTAGCACTATAAATCTCAATATTTTTCCGCTTCATCTCCAAGCAGACGACCTCAAATCGTCTTTCCTTCCTGAATGGCAATTTTCATGCTGACTATTATCTTCCTTATTTGGGTCCATCATAATGGACCTCTTTTTGGGGCTTATTTAAGGCCTGCTGAATAAGTGTTAATGTGTTAATAGGTTGGCCGAAAGTGCAAGCAATTTTGCATGTTTCTTCAAAAACCCTTACACGAATCGGCGGAAAAATCATGTACAGACGCTCAGAAAAGCAACTTGAATTTGAAAACTTCACATTACCGTTCTCCGGAAAGCTTTCATCCGAGAACCGCTGGGTCCGACTTGCCCAAATCATC
>JAXHVA010000144.1:0-8782 GCA_034189035.1 Thermodesulfobacteriota bacterium | reverse complement strand
TTGTTGCCTCTGTTTTTCAAAGAGCTGAAATCGAATTTCCTATTCGAACAGGAACTTTTTAGAGCCTCATGTGGTTATGAAACTGCCAGTAATAGGCTTTGACGATTTATTCAGGAAACCTTAGTTACGCTCACTTGGGTGCGAGTTTTACACGGACTAAAATTTGACCACCATTGAAGCTTGATGATAGCCTTCTATTTCATAACACTAAAATGACACGAATTTTCATTTAAACAGGAAGACCATAAAGAGCAACTGCACACATGAATTTACCAGGGAGACCGGCCTGATTATGAACCAAGCCTATCTTCGGATTCTTCAACTGACGCGACTTATCTTCTGCCTTACCCTGAAGCTGCTTATAAACTTCAAAGGCTTCCCTGCAGCCACTCGCACCGATAGGATGGCCGAAGGCCTTCAGCCCTCCACTGAGATTTACAGGTATCTCACCCTCTTGTGTCCATGCACCCGAATTGAGATCATCTAAAGCCTTCCCTCTCTCGCACAGTCCCATAGATTCGACAGCAATGATCTCTGAGATAGAAAAACAGTCATGACACTCAACGAGATCAATCTCTTTCCTGGGATTTGTGATTCCAGCCATAGTATAGGCCTCTTTGCTTGCATACACAGTCTCGTCCCAGATAGTAAAATCATAATCCGTTCTCACACTGCCTTGCCCTGGACCTATGGAGAGCCCCAACCCTTTAATAAGTACATAGTCATCCCTGAAGTTCTTTGCATCTTCTGCGCGACAAAGAATTGCCACTGCTGCTCCGTCAGTTACACCGCAACAATCAAACAATCCGAGAGGCCATGCGATTATAGGTGCATTCAACACCTGTTCTTCAGTTATCGCTTTTCGAAGGTGAGCCCTCGGGTTTCTTGAGGCATTATAATGACTCTTTACTGAAACCTCTGCCAGCATCTTCTTCCCCTCTTCAGGGCTGAGTCCATATTTCTTAAAGTATCTTGTTGCTGCAAGGGCGTACATGCCTGGGGCGGTTATACCTCCCTCAAAAACAGGGTGGGGAGGGATAGCTAATTCTCCGAGTCCGCCAAAGCCTGTGTCTTTTAGCTTTTCCACGCCTACCACAAGGACAATGTCGTATACCTTGGCAGCTACTGCAAACGCAGCGTTTCTTAAGGCATCTGTCCCAGTAGCACATCCATTTTCCACATGGGTAACAGGCTTGTATTGGAGCTTCAATGGCATCGATATGGCTGCCCCGGTAATACCAGTAGACGTCATACCGGCTCCAGTACCGTGAAACCCTATCGTTCCTACCCATGCTGCATCAATGTCCTTCATCTCAATTCCTGCATCCTCCAATGCATTATAGGTGGCGTCGACTATCATATCTTCGCTTCCAAGATCCCAATTTTCTCCAAATTTCGAACATCCCATGCCAATTATTGCAACTTTGTCTTTAAAACTCTCTGCCATTTCTCATCCCTCCTTATCCCCTTAATGGACGGCATTTCCAGAAATAGTTGAGAACACCCTGGGCTTCATGGACTCTTCTAAAGGTGAACTCTACAGGCATATCAGGGCTGATCTTTTCTGGATCTCGATCCGTCAATATAGTAGAGAGTCTACCTCCCCCTTCAATATTGACGATAGCAATTACCGTGGGTTTATCCACTGATGTAGCGAGATTATCCATACTGTATGTGAAAAGAGTGCCTTTTCTGTCCGATAACCTTATTTCATCAAAGTCATCCTTGGCCTGACACCATGTGCATATCCTTTGCATTGGAAACTGTATGGTACCACACTGCCTGCACTTATGCCCATGACAACTGAGGACCCAGTTTCTGTCCCTCCATGACATAGATACAGCTCCATACCTATCAGGTTCTCGTTTTCGACCCCAATCCATAAGGTTTCGAAAATGAAGATACTTTCCATAGGACGTCAGCTCCATCTTCGATGACAGATTCTTCTTTATCCCACGTCTATCCCTGACCTTCTCTATCTGATCGGTTACCTTAAGGATAAAGGCATCTGCCCCATCGCCATAGTTGGCAAAGAGTATCCTGTCTCCTGGTTTCGCGTCTTCGAGTGCTGCCACCAGCATCATTATTGCCTGGGCAGATCCAGTATGACCTACTGTGGAAATAAGTGGATCCTGCACCTTTGTCTCAGGGTCAAAACCCAATTTCTTTGCAAGTTGACCATGCCTTCGTTTATCGTGTGCATAGAATACCACCTTACTGAAGTCATTCGAGGTAGCATTGTATTTCTTGAACAATATGGAAATTACCTCTTCAATATGAGCAAGGTAGCCCTGAGTAATTATGAATCTATCCTCCCATGCCTGGACAAACCTATCGCCTTCTCTTTTCCATATGTCTATGAATTCACTTGATATACTGGCACTTCCTTCGATTTGCGCAACGATGTCTGAGTCTCCTATCAAAAGGGCACCAGAACCATCACCGAAAAGCCTCTCGAATTGAGAATCTGGAGCTGCAACACGGCAATCGGCTGCTGCAACCAGGAATCTCTTTGCAGATCCTGCACCAATCGCATCAATAGCAGCCCTCAAAGCGCTTGTCCCTCCCCTCACCGAGTTGGTAAAATCCGCTGTAATTATATCCCGTCTCAAATCTATCACCTTCGCAATTATACTTGCATTTTGTTTTTCTCTATACGCCGGAGTCGTTGTAGCAAAATAAAGGCCATCGATGAGTGACCTGTCCATACCGTTCAGACAATCGATTGAGGATTCCGTGGCCATAGTGAGGCTATCTTCATCCCAGTTTGCCACTGCCTTTTCACCTTTTCCCGCATAACCACCCCAAATATGGGTGAGCGTCTGTAGGTTCATTCTGTACATAGGGATATAGGCCCCATAAGAAGTAATCCCTACCATAATATCGCCTCCTTTATCAAAAATAAATGTTTAGTAAAAAATACCCCTTAAACCTATCTTGTGTCCATCTTGAAATGCCATTGAGCCTAATATCTTTGTCAAGCTCAAGATTAAAACCTTCGATTCCTTGACCTTTAAAGAAAATTGCGTGTTTCTGGATGGACACTCATAAAATAAACTATCCAAACCGATTTCTCCTGCCAAGAAAAAGAAAATCAAAAAATCAATGTTCATCCATGTTTGACTAAGTAGACTATCTGTGATACAAAAATAGAAAGGAGATAAACTTTCTTTGGAGTTTCAAATAGCAAACAAACCTTATCTTGCTAAAAGGTCTTTCTATGATCCCTAAAATGGATTTGCATATTCACACAATATTTTCGGATGGAAAATGTACAATGCAAGAGGTGGTTAAGATAGCCGAAGAAAGAGGATTAGAATACATCGCATTTACTGATCATGCTTTTAGCAATAATATATTCACAATAGATGAAAATACGATTGAAGAGTATATTCATGAGGCGAATCGGATAAAAGAAAAATCAACAATAAAGATACTTACAGGGCTGGAAGCAGAGATACCTACAATCGATAAAGTAATGAAATATAGAGATCAGCTCGATTTGCTCCTAATCTCGAATCATGGCCCGGTCAGGGGTACTTTCCGCGACGCTATAACAAATCTCATAAAAGACCATACTATAGATATCATCGCTCACCCATGGTATATCAATGATACGGATTGGGACGAAATAATAAATGCAGCCTTAGAAAGAGATGTAGCCATTGAATTGAACAGCTTCAGAAAAGTTCCTGAGAAAAATATTGTAGAACGCATAGCCAAAGGGGGCGTAAAACTGAGTATCAGTAGTGACGCTCATTTTAAAAGAGAAATAGGGATGGTACAGTGGGCGTACGATATATTAGATGAACTAGATCTGGGCAAGGAATCACTGATTAAACTCACCTAGAAACTCTATGGCTCTAGTTCAGCCTAACTTAACGCTTCTCTTTCATTGCTTCTTACAATATAACTCTTTACAGCGCAGCCTTCTTTTGCATTGGTATTCTTATAGAATCAAAGAAATAATCCCTACAATTATTCCTTGAAAGAATATAATTAATGGAGTCAACAGCCCAAAGAAAAGCAGCCCAATTATGATAAACATTCCATAGGGTTCTAATTGCATCAACTGGTACTGCGCCCGATTAGAAACAAACCCCATCAGGATTTTAGAACCATCCAAAGGGGGAATCGGGATTAAATTGAGTGCTGCCAATATGATGTTTATTTGGGCAAGTACATTCAGTATTAATGGCATTATCCCTGATGGAGAAAAGATGTTCATCTGGATAATCAAAAGTGAGAAAAACGCTACAATGATATTGCCTATGATACCTGCAGAGGATACCAATATCATTCCTTTACGATAGTCCCTCATATTTGAAAAGTTAACAGGGACAGGTTTTGCCCATCCAAAGCCAAAGATAAGAACCATCAAAGATCCTATCGGATCCAGGTGTTTCATCGGATGAAGGGTTATTCTTCCAAGCATACGAGCAGTAGGATCCCCCATCTTCTCAGCAACCCAGCCATGAGCTACTTCATGGATTATAACGGAATATAAAAGAAGGGGAACCAAAATGATAAAGGCCCCAGGATCCCTGAATAGCAGATTCATTAGCCCCACTAAAAACCTCCAATTGACTAGAAAGGATTTGTTAGGTTATACAGTCGACATGGAAATATATTATGAACTTTTAATTGTTTCTTATTAAGAGCGATTCATACTGATGTTATCAAAGAGGGATGACAATAGTCAACAATAAAATCCCATGAACTTTTTTTATTCAAGATATCTTAATCGTTGTGCCCACTTTCCAATATAATGGAATGGAATAAGTGAGGGCATGCGACGTAAAATAGGCTGATATTTTTTCTGCATTTAATCAATAATTTTGTTACTATAATTATATGTATGTATCAAAAAAGGCAGAATAAGTAAATCTTTTACTTGACATATTATTATACAGTTGGTCATAAATAGTTGCGTATAATATTCTTTTTTGCTATCGTATATGTAGCAGAAAGGAGGTATTACGATGCGCAAGCTTGAGGTTAAGGATGCAAAGATCATGAGAATTGCTGTGCAACAGGAGATTTTGCGATCAGAAGAGTCGCGATATAATCACCGGCTTCACGGCATTCTGCTTGTTTGCTCTGGGCTTAGTTGCCCGGAGGTTGCTAAACTTCTTGGCCATGGACCACGGACTATTCAATACTGGGTGCGCAGATTTGAAAAAAGTGGCTTTGCAGGGCTTGAAGTGACCCCACGACCAGGTCGTCCTTCCCTTATCAATGAAGATATCCGTAACGGGGCTTGTGTAGATTTGCGCTGTTCTCCACGGGAGTTTGGTTATTCTCAGAATCTCTGGGACAGTAAGCTTCTTAGCTATCATTTGTTTAAAAAGTATGGTGTCCAGTTGGGTGAACGTCAATGTAGGCGTTTCTTCCATCACCTAGGATTTCGGCAACGCAAACCATGGCCAGTTATTGCCAAGGCAGACCAAGAAGCTCAGCTCAGACATAAAAAAACTTAAGCGACTTGCAGGCCGAAAAGATATTGACATCTGATTCGAGGATGAATGTCATATTCAACAGCTCGGATCATAGTGCAACATGTGAGGGCTTCTCGAAGATATCGATCATGTAATTCTTCACGCACTGAAACGTAGAATCGTAGCTTTCTTCGGGGCTATACTTCGCAATGATGGCCTACTGGCTACCCAGTGAGCCGACAAATTCAATCCTGAAAGGTTTCAGAGGTTCTTTTCAAAAATAATTCATAGAAAACGGCAGGGGAGAAAAATGTTTGTTGTTGTCGATAATAACCGTTGGCATCATGCTAAAGCATTGGCACCATAGTTAAGTCGACACAACAATTCCTTGTGTTTGGATTTTTTGCCACCTTACAGCCCTTAGCTAAACCATATTGAACGCGTTTTGAAGCTAACTCGCCGTCTCTGCACTCATAACTATTACTTCGAACTCATTGAAGAATTAGTCGGCACTGTCGAGAATCAATTTAAACTATGAATTAAACCTAATGACAGATTGCATCGTTTATGCGTAATTTAGTTAAGACCGGATGTTTGGTAATATGCCAAGCGGCATGGTTCGTAATGACTGATTAATTCAAGGAGTTACGAAATGCTGCAAAAAAGTTATCCATTATGACAAAAAACATACATTGCGTTTTGATCAGTCCATTCAACCTGCTTATGATGCTATCATTGAAATGCCCCTACTCAAAGCAAAAGGGAACAGGCGTTTACAGATAGATGACCTTCGAAGATGAACTCAAATCATTGGTATTCTTCCACCTTGAAGAACACACATCAGCACAACACCTCCTTCAAGTCCTCGAAGAAGATGATTTTGCCCGTGCCAATATCGCCGCGAAGGAAGGCATAATAATGAGCAGCTTTACTGAGGCCATTAACACCCGAGGTCTTGAACAGTTCGCCTATGTATTCCAGAAAATTCAAAAAAATTCCAGCAGAACTTTTCCTGGTAATCATTTGCAAATACCTAACGGGAAATTACTGATTATTGAAAAAAATAAAAAGAAAAGGCCCCATAAATACAAAAAAATATTTTGAAAAGCATATTTGAGAACACCTAATGAAATCCTTGTATTAAAAAAGAATAATAACGGAGGAAAATCTATGTATGCTGGAAAAACTAAAGAAGTAAAAGTAGACCAATTACTTATGGAGGGGGTCAAAAACGTAGCCATACAATGGCTCATGTCAGAGAAAGAAGGCGCTAAAAAATTTGCCATGCGGCTTGTATCAATCAAAAAAGGAGGAATTATCCCTCTTCACTCTCATGCTCAGATACATGAACAGTATATTATACGAGGGAACGGAGTAATCTTTACCAAAGATAAACAGAGGGAACTTGGCCCTGGAGATTTTGTTTTCTTAGATGAGAACGAAGCCCATGGGATGAAAAATACAGGAGATGAAGACTTCGATGTTATATGTTGTATGGATCTATAGATTTCAGTCATTAAATAGTTTATAAACGTATAAAATCGAATGTGTAACTCCTCAAGGAGGCTGATCGTGGGGGTGTATGCGGTATTTTGGAGAGAGATGGTCATATTAAGAAGAAGGTTAATAAGAGTCATGGCTTCTTATGCGATATCCCCCCTTCTTTTTCTCATAGCGTTTGGCTGGGGCATGGGAAGAAATCTGCAAGTAGATGGGATAGATTATCTTACGTTTATGGTTCCAGGGCTTATTGCCCTATCCTCGATGAGTCATACTTTCAACATCGCAATGGATATAAACATTTCGCGCTTTTACTGGATGACCTTTGAGGAGTTTCAAACTGCCCCTATCTCTTCGAGCTCAATTGTTTTAGGAGAGGTTTTAAGCGGAATGGTCAGAGGGATGCTGGCATCCTCTATCATATTCCTTTTGGCTTTTGCATTCGGGTTAAGACTGAATGTTAACGGGGCCTTAGTGCTCTCCGTCATTTTCAATACGTTTATGTTCGGTTCTGCGGCAGTAATCACATCTATGGTAGTGAAATCCCATGCTGACCAGGCAAGTTTTAACGGTTTTTTTATTGTGCCCATGTCGTTTCTTTGCGGAACATTTTTTCCTTTGTCCAGGTTCCCTGAATGGGCTTATCTCACAGCTCAGGTTCTTCCCTTAACCCATGCCAGTTCATGTATTCGGGCGGCAGCCCTCGGAATGGACATCCCCATGATCTCCTTTTTCATTATGATAATCTATTCCATTCTCTTCTTTCTGGGAGCAATAACCTGTGTAAAAAAGACAAGTCTTTAATATGAAATGCAATGGCTACAAATACAAGATTCGTTATCAAAATTGAGGCATTGACCAAGGCATATGCGGATATCATTGCTGTTGACAATCTCGATTTGGAGATTACCTACGGAGAGATCTTCGGATTCTTAGGCCCTAATGGGGCAGGAAAGACCACGACCTGCCGAATATTGACTACCTTGACAAAGCCCTCTTCTGGTCGTGCCTTTGTCTCTGGTTTCAATGTTGGAGAAGAACCGGTCAAAGCCAAAAGTGGTATAGGAGTAGTACCTCAATACCTCAACGTGGATGGGGAGTTGTCTGCATATGAAAATCTAAAGCTCCACGGCATGCTCCATAGGATGAAATGGGGTAAAATGAAGGTGCATATTGAAAAGATGCTGGAGTTTGTACAACTTTCTGATCGGGCGTCAAGCCTTGTTAAGACCTTCTCCGAAGGGATGAAAAAGAGGCTTATGATCGCAAGGGCACTACTCCATGAGCCTAAAGTGCTGTTTCTCGACGAACCAACGGTTGGACTGGATCCCCAAACCAGGAGGAAGATATGGGACATTATTCGAAGAATAAATCAGGAAGGAGCGACTATCTTTCTTACTACTCATTATATTGAAGAAGCAGAGATTCTCTGCCATAGGGTAGGAATCATCGATTACGGAAGGCTGATTGCCTTAGATATACCCGAGCAGTTTTTGAAAATCACAGGGGATTTTGTAGTGGAAATGCTCGACGACGATGGCTCTCAGGCCAGATTTTTTAAGAATAGGAATGATGCAGCACGGTTTGTCTCCTCATTGAACAGAGATGCTCTTATACGAAAGAGTAATTTAGAGGATGTTTTTATTAAGCTGACAGGAAAAAAGGTTATCGTTTAGTGGTCAAGTAAAAACGGACGCTTTATTAAGCAGCATTGAAGGATTGGATTTTTTCATAATCCATAGGACTCAGATATCCTAGAGTCGAATGGAGTCGGTCAGCATTATAAAAGGTGATGTAGTCTATCACTTCGGCTTTAGCTGTTTTTCTGGATACAAAGCGGCAAT
>JAXHVA010000143.1:0-8783 GCA_034189035.1 Thermodesulfobacteriota bacterium | reverse complement strand
AAGTTTTCAAATTCAAGTTGCTTTTCTGAGCGTCTGTACATGATTTTTCCGCCGATTCGTGTAAGGGTTTTTGAAGAAACATGCAAAATTGCTTGCACTTTCGGCCAACCTATTAACACATATAAATGAATATATCAACACATTAACGCTTATTCAGCAGGCCTTATTTAAAGCTCTCGTAACATGTTTCTTCTGGGTTCCCAACTCTATTCGCATAAAGGAGCAAATATTTTCTTTATGGCCTTTTCTATGATCTTTGCATCCCCTTTTTGAAGGGTTCGCACGTCCAACAAAACCTGATCGTCTTCTATCCTTGAGATCACAGGAGGATTATTCTCCCTCAACCTCTCCTCAAGATTATCGACAGATAAAGAGACCGGCTTTACAGCTATTACCTTGGTAGGCAAATCCTGCAAAGGAAGTGCACCTCCACCTGCCCTCGATATATCATCTTTTATCTCAACATGAAATCGATTACCTGCCTTATCCCTTAAGCGACGATACAGGCTTTTTGCCTTTTTTTCAATCTCTCCCATCGGCAGGGTCAACATTCGAAGGGTGGGTATCTTTTCAATTACAGACTCTCCTTCCATATAGAGATGGAGCGTGCTCTCCAAAGCAGCGAGTGTGAGCTTGTCGATTCTCAGGGCTCGGTGAATTGGATTCTTTCGAATCTTTTCGATTATCTTTTCTTTCCCAAGGATTATTCCTGCCTGGGGCCCCCCTAGAAGCTTGTCTCCACTAAAAGTAACAACATCAACACCACTCCGAATTGCCTCTTGAACAGTCGGTTCTCTCGTTAAACCATACTTCCCCAACTCTATAATGCAACCACTACCAAGGTCCTCCATCACTGGCAGAGAATGCTCTCGCCCCAACTCTACTAGTTCTTCCAGTTTCACCTCAGATGTAAACCCGATGATTTGAAAGTTACTTGTATGGACTTTTAAAAGCAAGGCCGTTTGTTCATTTATTGCTCCTTTGTAGTCTACCAAATGGGTCTTATTTGTTGTGCCAACCTCTATGAGTTTGGCACCGCTTTCTTTCATCACATCGGGGATTCTAAAAGACCCTCCGATTTCTACTAACTGCCCTCTGGAAACGATAACCTCTCTATCATTTGCTATGGAATTGAGAGCTATAAGAACAGCTCCGGCATTGTTGTTCACTACCAATGCTGCCTGGGCGCCTGTCAATTCGCAGAGAATATCCTCTATATGAGAATATCTTGAACCTCTTTTGCCCTGTTCCAGATTATATTCAAGGTTGGAATAATTCGAGGCGATCTTTTCCATATTTTTTAAAATCTCGTAGTTTAACAAAGACCTCCCCAAATTGGTATGCACAATAACCCCTGTAGCATTAATCACGCTCTTTAAACTCATCTGTCCACAGACAGATATCCTCTGTAATATCTTTTTGGAAAAGCACTCCAGATTTAAAGAATCATCGGACTGTAAAGTGCGATCACAAGAGAGTATGGCCGTTCTTTCTTCTTCCACAACCTGTTGGGTTATCTTCACCACCAGCCAACGAGGATATTCTTCAAGGAGATTTATAACTCTTTCGTGTTGCAATATCTTATCAATCGAAGGTAACATCCGTAAAAAACGCTGCCGATCCTTTTCTTCCATATCACCCCTCAAGGATAAAGTTTCACAAAATAATCAATCGAATGGTCTTTGACGACATCTTTAGAGAGTCAACCCCGGAATACTGCCAAATCCGTTTAATCTCAAGATAACGTTGAGAAATAAAAGGATCAACAGGATAAGGATAATTATAAGATCATCTTTTTGGTACCCTATTGTAAAATAGAATGTCCGTTTTTTCGTGCTGCCAAAACCCTTTGATTCCAAAGCCATTGCAAGTTGATTCGTACTCCGAATAGAGGTAAGAAATATAGGAACCAAAAGGGGTATATGATTCTTAAACCGGACAAATATATTCCCTGCTTCTAGATTGAGCCCTCTCGATTTTTGGGCCTCTACAATCGTTGCTCCTGTCCCAATAAAAGTAGGAACCAAACGAAGTGCAGTGGAGAAAGCAAAGCTCATTGTATAGGGAATTTTGAGACGGATAAGCCCCATGAAAATCTCTTCGTTTCTAGTTGTAGAAAGAAATATTATTCCCGCTATAATCATACTATCGATCTTTAATGCTGCAGAAATACCATAAAGCAAGGATTCATAACTCACCCTCCCAAAAAAAAATGTCTCCCCTTTTGCAAAGAATGACCAGACCACAATGGAGAATATCCCTATGACGATCAATAACCACCTGATCTTTTTAAGATTAGAAAGGGATTTTGAATACCAGGCGTGAATCAATATTAAAGCGGTTATTATTAAAACATACAGCGGATGCCTATGGAGAATAGTAAGGACAAAGCTTCCCATCACTATAAACAACTTTGTCCTTGGATCGATCCGATGGAAAAACGTTTTTCTGTCCTGATACAGATAGAGGTTCATTGATCCCTTTTCTTCTCGATGCAGCCCTTAAACTCTTCGATTGACAAGGTAGTATACCCTAACCTGTTTCCTAAACTGACGATTGCCGGCGTTTTGAGAAAAAGAGCCCTTAACTCCTCTTCTTTAGAGAAGACCTCCCTTGTAGGCCCATCCATTATTACCCTTCCCCCTCCCATTACGACTACTCTTTTTGCATATTCAGCGACTACCCACATCGTATGAGTAACAATGATAATGGTATGCCCTCTTTGGTTCAACTCCTTTATCAACTTCATCATTCCTCTTAGTTCTTTATGATCAAGCCCTGTTGTTGGTTCATCGAGGATAATTACCCTGGGTTTAGATGCCATTACAGATGCAACTGCTATTCTCTGGCGTTGCCCCTTGGTCAATACAAACGGATCTTCGTCCTCAAAGTCGATCAATCCAACAGCATAAAGGGCTTCCTCAACCATACGTTTTGCCTTGTGTTCAGAAATCCCCTTTATCTTGAGTCCAAAACCAACCTCATCAGCTACGCTTTGTGCAAATATTTGATGATCGGGGTTTTGAAAGACATATCCCACATCTATGCTGAGACTATAGATATCCTCTTCCTTTGTATTCTTCTGATTTATATAAACATCACCTGATGTAGGCATGATTAACCCATTCAGATGCTTAACCAACGTTGTTTTTCCGCTCCCGTTCTGACCTACAATTGCAACAAATTCACCTTCTCGAATAGAGAGGGTAACCTCTTTTAAGGCAGGTTTTTCTCCATCATAGGAATAGGTAAGATTCTGTATATCTATTGTAATCTCACCCAGTCTTTCTATCCTCTTTTCGTCTTCAATCAAAAGGCTCTTATATGCAGCCAATGACAATGACCAATCATTCTCTCTCATAATTTCCAATGCCTCTTTGAGGGTTAGAGGGAGTTTTGGAAATCCCAGATCATAGAACAACTCAGTCACCTGCAATGGCATAATACCGAGGCTCTTCAATAAGGATACCCTCTTTAAAATGTCATGGGCAGGGCCGATATCCTTAATACGTCCCTTATCCATGAGAACAATGCGGTCTGAATTGAGTATCTCTTCTGTTTCATGTTCTACGATAATTATTGTTTGAACCTCCAGGTTATGGAGTTCTTTTGTAATAGCAAATATCTCCCTTTTGCCTATTGGATCTAAGTCAGTTGTTGGCTCATCTAAACAGAGAATCTTCGGGTTTAAAGAAAGCACCGAGGCGATAGCCAACCGCTGCTTTTGGCCTCCTGAAAGGGTTGAAGGCTGTCTTCTTTCAAACCCATCGAGTCTTACAAACCTCAGGGACTCATCCACTCTTCTTTTAATCTCTTCACGAGGCAAACCCAGGTTTTCAGGACCAAAGGCCGCCTCTAATTCTACATTTGAACAGAACAACTGGCCTTCAAAATCCTGAAAGACCAACCCGATAATTGGGGCAAATTCTTTTACCTTTTGCTTTGCTGTCTTTATTCCATCTATCGTAATGTCTCCTTGGAGATCTCCCTTGATTAAATGCGGTATGAGACCATTGAGGGTAGAACAGAGAGTAGATTTTCCTGAACCGCTCGGTCCCATGATAATGACTACTTCGCCTGAATCAATCTCCAAGTTTATACCATCCAGGGCTTTTAATTCAATGTCTTTATAACTGAAGTATACGTCACAAAGAGAAACAATAGCAACCATTTGCAGCTCACGCTTTCCAGAAATCAACGTTCTCTGATAATCTTTTTTCTTCTCTCTTCTATAGCATCTATCAGTTCATTATATGATTTCTCGAAGGCCTTAACCCCTTCATCTAACAGTTCATCATATATCATTTCAAGATCAATACCTGCAGCTTCAACCATTTCAACTATCCTGGATGTTTCCTCCATATCTTCTTCTAAAGAGGATTTGAGGACACCATGGTCACGGAATGCATCGATTGTAGCTGGGGGAAGTGTATTTACTGTATTTGGACCGATCAAAGAATCCACGTATTTTACATCGCTGTAAGTCGAATCCTTTGTGCCTGTACTTGCCCAAAGGGGACGTTGAATCTTGCCCCCTTTGTCAATCAGATATTGAAAAGAAGGGGATAAGAACATCTCTTTAAACTTCCTATAAACAATATGAACAATTTTAACGGCTGTTTTGCCTCTCAGTTTCGTAAGGTCATCTCTACGATCACAGCTGTCTGCCTCTTTTATAAGGGCATCGATCCTTTTATCTACTTTTGAATCGATCCTGCTTACGAAAAAGCTGGCTACAGAACGTATATTTTTTAGAGATTCCCCCTTTTTCTTCCTCTGCTCTAATCCTTTGATATACGCCGATGCAACTTCTTCATACTGCTTTGGAGAGAAAAGCAGTGTAACGTTTATGTTAATCCCTTCAGAAGTGAGTTCTCGAATAACAGGAAGGCCATCTTTTGTGCCGGGGACCTTTACCATCAGGTTAGGGGAATCGATCACGTTGAATAGCATCTTCGCCTCTTTGATACTCTCTTTTGCATCATAAGCAATCCTCGGATCCAGCTCGATTGAAACGAATCCATCATCCCCCTTGGTACGATTGTATACCTCCATCATTATATTACAGGCTTTCTTAATGTCATCGGTTGTTATGATATCATATATCTCTAATGCCTTCTTCCCCTTAAGAGAAAGCTCCTTAATCTGTCCCTCGTATTCCTTTCCTTGAGTAATTGACTTCATAAATATAGTGGGATTTGAAGTAAGTCCTGAAAGGCCATCTTCATCGATCATCCTCTTTAGAGTTCCATCCATGAGCTCACTCCTTTGGATGTTGTCCAACCAGAGACTCTGTCCAAACTCCCTTAGCCTCATTGTCCTGTTCTTTTCCATATCCCTCTCTCCTTTATTTGCAATTCTCAATGGACCTCCTCCTCGGTAATCCGAAGAAAAGCTTTATAGCTTTCCTTTGGATCCTCCGTGAGGAGGATACGGCTCCCAACACATGCGTAGTCTACTCCTATCTCCTTTATTTCTACTATATTATCAAGGCTTACCCCACCGTCTATTCCAATAATAGCTGATGGGAATCGATTTCGAAACCGGCTTATCTCATCAAGAACCTCATATATGAAAGGACTGCCATAGTACCCTGGATTAACCGATAAGAACAAAAAAGAGTCAACCTGGGATACCAAAAACTCAAAATCTGCGATGGGTGTTTCCGGATTAATGGCCAAACCCACTTCCATATCTAAATTCCTGATATTTGAGATGACCTCCTTTGGTTGCGGGGCTGCCTCAAAATGGAAGATAACCTTCTTCGTTCCTATGGACTTCAAAGTAGCGAGAGGTGTATTCAGGTCCTGTACCATCAGGTGTGCTTCTATATTCAAAGGCAATTTCAGTACATCTAAGGCAACGAAGGACACACTTTTGGAAGGAACAAATTTCCCATCCATAAAATCGATCTGTGCATAATCAGTAAAGCTTTTTGCAATGTCCAACATCCTATGTAAGTCATCTATAGTTTCGGTTAAAATCGCAGGGACAATCCTCATTATTGTTTTCTCCTTCCTGTAGGTTTTATCTATATGACAAACATCTTTAATGTTATAATTACAAACTCTGTGCATTTTCAATCTAAAAAACAGTACTTTTTTAAGGGCAAAACAACTCTGGGTATTATGTTCACGAAAATACGTTTGACGAGACGAAGGGTTTTTGTTACCATTTCATATTAGCATACCATAAACTCCGACAAAATCAATAGGGCTTATTTATATTTAGGAATCCGTATGTATAATTTACTCATCGTAAACGGGGAAATATTTGATGGCACAGGTGCATCACCCTATCATGGGCATATTGGAATAAAAGGTGATAGGATTCTGAAGATCGGGACTGACACCCCATGCACTGCAAATCGGATTATCGATGCCGAAGGCATGTGTGTATGCCCTGGATTTGTTGATATACATGGTCATTCCGACTATTTTCTCCTCATAAACCCCAAGGCGGAAAGCAAGGTTCGCCAGGGGGTGACAACAGAAATCGGAGGAAACTGCGGATACGCAGCTGCTCCTATCTTTGGACAAGAAGCGAATGAAAGAAAGGCCGAATACAAAAAACAGTTCTCTTTAGATTTGAACTGGCATACGATTAAGGAATATAGGGATTTACTGGAGAATATCGGCATAGCGATCAACTTTATACCCCTGATTGGTCATAATACAATCCGTGCCTCAGTAATGGGCAAGGAGAACAGAGAACCAGATCAAAAAGAATTGGAGGGGATGTGTTTCGCCATAGAAAACGGTATGCGAGAAGGTGCATTCGGGATGTCAACCGGTCTTATCTATCCTCCGGCCTGTTTCTCCAACACAAAGGAGTTAATCGTTCTCAATAATATAGTAAAAAGGTTCAAAGGAATATTTACGACTCACATAAGAAATGAAGATGACTCTGCAATAGAGGCAATAAGAGAAGTCGTTCACATCGCAAAAGAGGTCTCTATCCCTTTACAGATCTCCCATTTAAAGACCTCTAGAGAGAGGAATTGGAATAAGCTCGATGAAATCTTTGAAATCATTGAGGAAGCCAGACTTGAAGGGGTAAAGATAGACTGTGACCGATACCCGTATATTGCTTCGCATACAGGGCTTAAGGCCATACTTCCGAATTGGGCAACTGAAGGAAACAATGAGATTATTATCAATAAATTAAAGGATAAGACAATAAGGGAGAAAATAAGAGATGATATACTCAAAAAACACCCAGATTTAACTTATTGGAATACAATCGTAATCTCTACATTGACTTCAGAAAAAAACAAGGGCTATGAAGGGATGCGCATTTCAGATGCTGCAAAAAAAGCTGGAAAAGATCCCTTCAATTTCACTTTTGATATCCTTATAGAAGAAAAGACAAATATATCGGCCAACTATTTCACGATGTGTGAAGAAAATATGATACGAATCCTCAAAAAACCCTATACAATGATTGGATCCGATGCTGCCTGTCGTGCAGACTATGGCCCTTTATCACAGGGGAAACCACATCCCAGGGCATTTGGGACATTTCCCAGGGTATTGGGTAGGTATGTCAATAAAAAAGGGATGTTAGACATTTCTACAGCAATAAAGAAGATGACTTCTGATCCATGTAGAAAACTGGGTATTAAAGCTAGGGGAGAAATACGGGAGGGGTTCTTTGCTGATCTGGTACTCTTTGATTCAGAAAAGATAATTGACAGGGCTACTTTTTCTGATCCCATACAGTACCCTGAAGGGATCGAGTATGTTATTGTTAATGGAAAGGTTACCATAGAAAAAGGAGAACACTCCGGGTGTGCAAATGGGAGGGTATTGAGAAAGGGAGAATAAAATGAAACCACTGATTGGTATAACTTCAGATTACCAGAGAAACGAAGACATATTCAAATGCCCAGCGTATTTTATTAGTGAGAATTACATTATGGCTGTAAAAGAAGCAGGCGGAATTCCCATAATCATGCCTTACATATCTGACAACACTGTAGTAGAAGAGCTTCTTGAAAGGATTGACGGCCTTCTAATAACAGGCGGCAACTTTGATATTAACCCCGAATTCTATGGGGAAATGCCTATTGAAGAGTTAGGAAAATTCAATGAAAAGAGAACGGCCTTTGAGATGGAGATCACAAAGGCTGCATTAAAGGCAGATAAGCCGATTTTTGGCATATGCGGTGGAGAGCAATTGCTGAACGTAGCAACAGGAGGGAGCCTTTTTCAAGACATAGAGACTCAAGTAAAGAAGGCACAAAGTCATCAGCAAACGGCAGCCAAGTCTGAAGTCTATCATCCGGTACATATTCAACCCAGTACAAAATTATACTCAATTTTGGGATGCAACACGATAAAGACAAACAGTACCCATCACCAATCTATAAAAAAAATAGGGAGAAACCTTACAATCAATGCAATAGCTGAGGATGGAATTATTGAGGGGATTGAAAGCATTGATCACACGTTTATTCTAGGGGTTCAATGGCATCCTGAGTATCTGTATAAGAAGGAAAAGCCTTTTGAGAGACTCTTCAAGGCCTTCGTCCAGAGCTGCAAAACTTCCCCGAAATGAAGAGGAGAGAGATCACAGGTAATGGAGAGAAGGAGAAAAAGTCTATGAGAGGGTTTAATCTCTACTTTCTATCCATAGTTTTACTCCTTCTAATCGTTACTGCTTTCAGCTATTCAAATACACTCGAAGTTCCCTTTGTATTCGATGATACGCAAAACATAAAGGGCAACCCCCATATCCGTCTGACCAGCCTCGACATGAGCAAGATAACAGATGCGGGACTT
>JAXHVA010000142.1:0-8880 GCA_034189035.1 Thermodesulfobacteriota bacterium | reverse complement strand
CTGTCTTGAACGATGTAGGCGTTGCTAACTGCTTGTTTTTTAATTCATTATTGTTGTATTGACTAGAACAGGATTTCGGCGAACTATTCATTCAGTAGCGGTGCGAAAATCGCTGTTAAAAGAAAACTGACTATCAGTAGTGTCCGGTTAAGCCCTAAAAAAAGGGGCTTCGTCGTCTAACCTTTTGATATTATTAGTAGCAAAATTTTGTCCAAATTGAAATCGACACCCTTTGGAATTCATTGAAAACTATTGTTATTGCTGGGTTTGCAGCATTTAGGGCATATTTTAACCGGACAGTAGTGACTGACTATAATTACTCTATAGGTTATTTTTAAATGTTTTCATAATCATTCCTTCATTTCTCAGCTTTCCAATATGATATTTACGATTCCTGCACATCCAGCACATCAACGCTCCCATCCTCATTCACATCAGCAGCACTCCCCCAATCGTGGGTTCCTAAAATGTGGCTCACGCAGGCATGAATGTCCTGGGTGTTAACCAAGTCATCACCATTGAGATCACCGACCAAGATGGCAGCAACATATTCGTAGGGACCGATATCGTAACCTGAACCTTGCGGTTGGGTTGTCCCCTCAAAATCCCTTGTTACTATAAAAGCTACTTCTGAAGAACCGGCATCAATAGCTGGTGATGTTAATTGAAACTGAAAATTGCCGTGCGCGGAATCGACGAATAATGGATCCAGGGTAATGGGATTCACAGCCCATGTCGGTACAGCCGGACCACCGTTGTAATAGAGATTGTTGCTGTTTGTATCTGGACTTCCTGAGAAATAGGGAAGGTTCTTTGTATCAACAATGATATTATTCTAATAATCGACTGTTCCTGAGAAAGCCTTATTTACAGCGCATCCAGATCTATCTCCATATCTGTACATCAGATTATTGTATATTTTAACCGGCGAGCTTACAGCGTCACTCAAGTTGATTGCATATTTCGGCACAGACCAGCCATCAATATCCGGACCGATTCCACAATTGATAAATATATTGCCATATATTTCCAAGGGAACAGTTATTCCAGAGCCTCCCATTAAATTCACCGCCGGTCCCCTCTGATTTACCATAACATTATCATGTATCTTAATCACGCCGATCCAGTCACCGAAAGGACTCTGGTCATAAATATGAAAACCATTGACGGTTTTATTATCGTGGAGATAACACCAGCCATACTCATATGCTTTATTTGGCAAACCGTCTCTATTGGAAATATAGGTTGTATGATGGAATTCGCTGGTTTGGTCGTTACCGAAATTGTGTATATAGAGCCCGTAGAACTTCCCGCCGCCGCAGGTGCCATCCACAGCCTCAGCATTTGCTTCTGATCCTGCAATCGAACCACCATAAACGTTCGAATTTGGTCCAGTTATCTCAACTCCGACAACCCGCATATCAGTAAAAGGATTCATACCTGTTGCTTCAGTGTCAATGAAAAGCTTGGAAAAAACCCAGTATCCATGACTTTGATACCAGTTTGCTACCGTGACAATATTATTCATTAATCCGATTATCTCAACACTTGCACCGGGATATGCGACAAGCGCCAGAGGGGCTGTGCTAGCTCCTAAAATCTTAATCCCCGTTCCTCCTGTTTCAATAACAGCATTGCAGACAGAAATGATATCCCCTGCATCAAGAGTTCCTCCAGCACCTTCACTGATAAAATCAATTGTCTGCCATGGAGTTGACCAGGAGCCGTCTCCAGTTGAATTATTTCCCGTTGTTTTGACAAAATAGATACCCCCTCCTCTAACAGTAAAATCGAGCTTATTGGAATTCACACTATTGACTGTCGCATAGATCCTGCCTAAACCATCAACAACCGCAACGGGAATTGAAAATGCAATCTCTTGCATCTTATGATAAGTATGAAGGTCTGCAGGTCCACCGCTGCTTAGTCCATCAGCATTGACCCAATAATAGACATAAGCAGCCTCGTGAATATTACCTGTGGAATCCTTGAAGAAGATTTTGCTTGCGCCCTGGGAGCTACCCAAATTATTCCCCCATATGGTGACAATGACGCCGTGATTATTAACCATTCCACCGGTATTGCCCGATTTCGGTCCACTGATAATGTCACAGAAATGCAATACTGGGTTGGCATAACTGCTTTCAGAGACTTCACATCCAGCGTAGCCTTGAAGAGGAGGATAAGCAACACAATAACTATTATCGAGATACTCTGGAGATTTTTTTTGCCTGTGGGACGAATCCTTATGGCCATCAAAATTACCCTCAAAGAGAATTTCTCCATTGACTTTTATAGACGACAAGCCCAAAAAGAGATAAAATATTGCAAAAAACAGGGTCGCTTTTACGAATAAAGTTTTATCCACCTTTAAGGAGAATCGTTCGGACATCACAAACTCCTTTTTCTTTCGTCTATTGTTCTAATATGATCCTGTCAATCTCATGCACATGCAAAAAATTTATGCTCCCGTTCTCATTCACATCGATGGCCTCACCCCAATCCCGGGTTCCTAAAATCTAGTTCACGCAGGCATCTATATCCTGGAAGTTGATTGAACTGTCTTTGGTTAATGTCATTTTTATTGCCCGCAAGAAGCAACGCAAAATAGGTGGGTTCGATTCTGGTTGCATGGATAATAAAGTCATCTATATAAAACCTGTTTTCATAGGGATCCCCGGGATCTTTCTGGTAGTCCGCTTGTAATCTATTTCCTCTGAGGATAATTTTATTATACCAATGATCTCACTCTTGAAGCGTATTATAATCCTCTTTAATATCAAGCCAATAGCATTTCCTGAAGAATAGTAAATCCAGATTTCGATGTCTTCTTATCCATAATCATCTTGCCTTCTTTTTTTTTGAGGAAAGAAATAAAGTGTGACATTTCAGTTCTTACTGCTGCAATTAATTTTTTGAAATTATTTAATTTTACAACCCGTTTTTTCTATTTCGGGTATGAAGGAAAGCGCTTTTTGATCATAATAGCCCCCTCTTTCTTAACCGTGGCTGTGTTACCGTTAATTTCCGTGGTTATCGAAAGATCTACAGGCCCATCTAATACATTCGGTGAAACTGAAACTCTTGCAATCATTACATTACGAAAACCTCTCCAGCTGATGAGAGTAATATAACCATTCGGCTGAAAATCGGGAAAGGATGTATCGTTGAAAGCGGCCTTTTCTCCCCAAATCCTCAATGTATACAATCGAGTTTTTTTGGAGTGGCTATAGAGAACTTTAGGAGATAATTCCAATTTCACATTACGCATAACCATGACAACTGCAGTAGCAGTCTCATTATTTAAGGCATCGTCAACCTTTATTGTCTCGGTGACATCAAAACCGGTGTTGTTGTCCCCTGCACTATACTTTCCGGTATTTGCATCGATGCTGCTTCCGATGCCGCCTGCCTGAATAATCTCCCAGGTGTGCGAACCCGTTACCATATTTCCGTTGCAGGTCGTTGTCGCTTGAAAATCAACTGTTTCCCCGGATTGTAAGGTAGCAGAAGCAGGGGAAACCGCAATCTGGCAGATTACAGGCTGATTGATAGTTATGATTCCATTATTAAGAATGAGTTCTACTTCTTGGGCTTCTGTGTCTGCGGCGACTGCATTCGATAAAGACAGGTCAACATCACCGGCAGGTGCATCGCTTTTAATAAAAAATTCTACCTGCACAATCTGCCCATCTGCGATATTATTTTGATTGATACCGAATACAAGGCATCTCTCCTTTCCTGGGTAAATGCTATTGTGCTCTAGACTTTTGCCGGCCGAGTCCGCCGTGGTACCAACTTGTATGTCGATCAATCTCAGAATACCGACATTATAGTTAATATCAAAATTCAACGATGCTACTGAATCAGAATTACTTGTAAGGTTTATGTCAAGAAAAACAGTGTCTCCCGGATAGCCGGAAATGCCAGATAAAAAGTCAAGCGAAGCGGAGGCGAATCCATTAGAAGAGTTTATCACAACCACTAGAGCGATAACTCCAAGAACTAAACTTACTTTTTTCTCTATCATTTCTATTACTCCTTCCCTTAACATGAAGTGATTTTTATTTATCCGGTTTTAATGCTTTTTTGTTGATTTTGTTTCGAGGAACCGGTTTCCTTTTGGTAAAAAGATCATGCAGTTAAGAATGGTCGCAGTCATGACTACAAGACTAACGCATCTTGCGTTTCGGCATCCATGAATATGAACCAATACATTCAACGAGTATATGCATAGAATCGTCTTTCCTCGGATAATCTTTAATATTATTCTATATTTAATTTAAATTAATTTGAAAATATATACCTGGGATTAATCTCTAATACTGGTCTTTAACAGTTACAGTTGCAAAAAAATAACAGATTAGGTAAATTCAATTTTGAAGTACACCACAGGAGATAACAAAGGACAGGAGAAACTTATGGTACATCTTTATGTAATGAGATAGGTTCTAACTAATCAATCTTAATGGATAAAACGCTCATTGTTCTAAGGGGTGCTATGGGATTATCTGCATAAATGATCCGGTAAATTGGGTGGATCCAGAGGGGATATTAGTATTTACTCCTTTAGTTTATTTTAATCTTACCCTAGGGTTAGATCATTGTTTAATAAGATAGCTTTGCTACTAATCGGTATGTTTTTTGTTTGGTTTGGATATGTTCATAATGACGAAAGGTGGATTTGTTTTTTATGGATATTATTCATCACTTTCAGGTCCTAAAATAATAATCGGAACGATTCTTATAGGAATCGGAGTCTTTGTTTGAGGTGGACCCCATTGTCAAAAAGATACTCCTTTACAAAACAGACAAAGATTGCTACAGTAACGCCAGTCCTGTTAAGCTCAATACTCTATAGGCAACTGGACTGGAAATTACTCCAAATGCATTGAGGTATATACTGCTGAGATGAGCACAATGAACAAATCCTCATTGGAAAGCCGTTCCATCTTTGCCTGGTGTTTATATGATTTTGCCAATACTTCCTTTACTACTTTAGTGGTGACATTTATCTATTCAGCCTACTTCACTAAAGCGATTGCAGAAAACGAGATTGTTGGTACCGCATTATGGTCAAGAGGGATAACCATCTCAGGAATAATAGTTGCACTGCTTTCCCCGATGTTGGGTGCTCTCGCTGACAGAGGAGGCTATCGAAAACTTTTTCTTCTAGTTGCAACGATACTCTGCGTGATCGCAACTACCGCCCTTTACTTTGTAATGCCCGGGCAGACTACACTGGCACTCACGTGGTTTATAGTGGCCAATATCTCTTTTGAGATGGGTTGTGTCTTCTACAATGCCTTCCTCCCTGATATCGCAGCACCACAAAAGATCGGACGTGTATCTGCCTATGGTTGGGCTCTTGGTTATGGAGGGGGACTGCTGTGCATGTTCATTGCTCTCTTTGGCTTCGTCAACCCTGATCAGCCATGGTTTGGATTTTCCAAAGAAGTAGGTGAAAATATACGTGCCACAAACCTACTCGTTGCTTTTTGGTTTGCCCTTTTCAGTATTCCGATTTTTCTTTTTGTCAATGAGAATACGGGCCGGGCATCAGTCATGAATAAGCAGCTTTTTACCTCAAGTCTCATACAGCTCAAGACAACCTTTCATGAAATCCAGCGGTACCGCCAAATCATCCGTCTTCTCATAGCCAGGCTTTTTTATAATGACGGTCTGATTATGATCTTTGCATTCGGCGGGATTTATGCTGTAGGTACATTTGGTTTTTCCGTAAAAGAGATCATTATCTTTGGTATTGTATTGAACATTACAGCAGGATTAGGTGCCTTTGCAATGGGTTTTATCGATGATTTTTATGGAGGGAAAAAGACTATAATCATCAGTGTTTTTGGACTGACGATGGGCTGCTTGATCGGTGTGTTGGCTTTTAGCAAAACCGTGTTTTGGGTGGCTGGTGTTATAATCGGCTTCTTCGCAGGACCGAACCAATCTGCAAGTCGCTCACTCATCGGACGTTTTATCCCACAGGAAAAGGAAAACGAATTTTATGGCTTCTTTGCCTTTTCAGGGAAAGCCACAGCCTTCCTTGGGCCGTTGCTTCTCGGTGTTCTCACAGAGCTCTTCCAATCTCAGCGGGTTGGGATGTCAATTATTCTAGTTTTTTTAATTATCGGGGGAAGCATATTGATGCACGTTAATGAAAAAGAAGGGATTTACCTTTCAAGGCATTGGATGGAACCTTAGGACTTGCTCTGAAATACATTGGAATTTTAGCACTTATTTTTCCTGTTTGGACACTCAAAGAATATACGCATTAAAAATTGGCTGTCGTTGAAGCTTTATTATAGCTTTTTATTGCATAGAAAATAATATTATACAGGATATGAAATTCTGCCTCTACTGCTCGAATGAGCTATACAAAAAAACAAAAGATGGCCCAAAAAGATATTTCTACAAATTTGAAAAATGCGGATTTATGCATTGTGAAGAATCCAACTCCTGCGTAGTATGTGTGTGAGACACTCATATTCTCTATGTCTTTCTTGTCGAGCTATGCCCTCTCTTTATCGATCCCCTTGTCAATGATGAAGGGCGTTCTTTTCTAAATGGAAAAATAACATGAGGAATATAATGAATACTCGAAGAATAAAGACCTTTTTTTTTATCATTTTAACTGTATCCCTGGTTTCTTGCAGCCAGAATGCAGGAAAATCAGTGCTTGATGAAAAGTCAACTCATGAAAAAGAGTTTGAAGCTAAGATTACAAAGCTCTGTCAAGAAAATACTGGTATTAACAATGAAGAGGAAAGAGGAATTTCTATCCTCTATTGGGCTGTTGAACTGAATTATGTAGATGCTGCTAAGACACTCCTCCAAAACGGAGCTGATCCTGATGTTCGACCAAAGAAAGGCGGATTTGAAACAGCTCTTTACGCCACAATAAATAACCTTTCTTATGTAAACGATCCTTTTGAGAGTCAAAAAATAGAAAAATCAAAAACAATAGCGGAACTTCTCATACAACATCGAGCTAATGTTAACCACTCTCCCAAAATGGGAAATACACCTTTGCATAAAGCGACACTGAGGGGGCGTACTGACCTTTGTGAACTCTTCATCCAGAATGGGGCTAAAGTCAACGTATCTGACGCACTGGGAAATACTTCCCTCCATTATGCAGCTAAAGAGGGATATTGGGAATCCACTCAATTTTTGCTGCAAAATGGCACACAGCCAACTGCAGAAAACAAATTTCTAGAAACTGCTATGTCCTTGGCAAAAAAAAGAACAGAAGAAGATTTGAATCAGCAAATCAGGAAAAAAACCAAGCTGGACTATAATCCAGGTTCGGATTATGATCGAGCTATTGAAGTATTTGCAGAACATGGGGCATATTGAAGGAGCTATGAACAAAATCGAGCATGATACTCCACTCGATTGCTGACAGTTGCGCTTTGAGTAACAAGAGAGCTCCAGGTTAGTTGCCCTAAAATATATTAATGATATTCAACATATTATGAGATATTACAATGATTGACCAAACTGATATTTATAAACAAGGTATACTTATCGTAGACGATGAAAAAAGTATTAGATTGCTTCTAGAGCTCGAGTTACAAGATTCTGGCTTTAAAAAAATCTATATGGCTTCTAATGGTATTGAATGCATCAATTTGTTAAATGACTATAAAGAAGAAATTACAATCATTCTTATGGATATCAAAATGCCAGAATTAGATGGGATTGGAACTGTTCAGCATCTAATGAACCATTATGATGGAATAGTAGGAATCATATTCCATACAGCTTATAGTGAGTATAAAGATGAAACACAAAAATTGGGAAACGAACATGCTCTTAATTTAGATTGGATGGTAAAATCTTCTAACATGAATAATTTGATTGATTCTGTAAAGAGGAATTTACTAAAAGTTTTGGGAAAGAGAAAATTATTTTTAACATCCCAAAGAGAAAGTAGAATATTTGAGAATATAGAACTTATTGGATCTAAATTGCATGAAATTGAGAACATTTCCAATAAATTAAATCATATAGAAAATACTATCAATGGAATAGAAAATAAAATGCCAAATTTTTGGACTGATGTTGGCAAACAAATTTTGATAACAATTCTTCTGGCCTTATTTGTTTTAGCTTTCTTTCTAGCAGGGGTGCCAGACATCATAAAAAACATTATAAAATAACTTTCTGGGCTAACAACAGGGTGAAGATTTGCCTTCTCTGTAACTTACCCCGAGCGTTGGAGAGATTAATGAAATCGATCACATATCTTGCTATATTGTTCTTTTTGGCTACTCCTGCCAGCGCATAACTCACGCGGGATAAACTGCCTCCCGAAATGTCCGCCCAGATATCCGATATACAACTCGAATTGATCAATTGGATGATGTTTTACTACAAGAAGCCAGTGCCAGACGAATTTCCAGGTTGGCTTAAAAAAACAAGCGCAGAAGGAATATTTAAGGAAGAACAGAGTCAATTTCCATTTTTAGGTTTCGCAGCGGCTGTCTTTGCTACAAATACTGACAAGATTCACCAGTGGATGGAGACCATCGATGCCCTACCTGAAGATGATCGAAAAACTACCTTAATAGCCCTGTTTATATTCCCCCGAAAAATTGGACACGGTGTTAAGCCGCCATTTTGAAGACCTCGTATTGACAAGGGTTCATATACTGTAAAGCCGAATGACGACGTTGTCTATTATAAAATAATTCGATGTAATCGAATAGGCTAGCTTTTGCCTCTTTACGGGTATTGTATTTAAATTTGAGTCTGTAGTAGCCTTAAATACTATAGCATACCTTCTTTTATGACTCTGGCGACCCTGTTTTGACTGCATGAGAAGCCTTTATCATTAAGTTCCTCATGTATTCTGGGAGATCCATA
>JAXHVA010000141.1:0-8928 GCA_034189035.1 Thermodesulfobacteriota bacterium | reverse complement strand
TTTTCGCCGATTGGTGCAAGGGTTTTTGAAGAAACATGCAAAATTGCTTGCACTTTCGGCCAACCTATTAACACATATAAATAAATATATCAACACATTAACGCTTATTCAGCAGGCCTTATTTAGGAGACTACTAAAAAAAGAAACCTCCTGTTAATATAGATGCAAAAATTACTAGCAATCTTAAGCAGGAGGTTCAATATATATATAGTATATATAATATCAGACTTAATGAGTTTCGTCAATTAAAAAGGGATTCAAGGATCAAAGGAAGACCTCATTATTATTATTCATATAGCCAAGCGGAATCACAGACCTTTTTTTGGCATGCTTACCAGGAAGACACTTGTAAATCTGTTGTCCTTTGCAAACAACCGAGAGGGATTTGAAGATTTATTTATTTAGTTTATCTCCATGCACTCTTCATTTGAAACGCCATTGGTTCTTCATCATCAGCCTTGAACGCATCCGGTTGTTTCAAATAATGAACCAAGTCATCTATATTTTGCTTCGTTGTTGACATCATCGCAAACATATGGGCATAGTGCCTTTCCTCTACTACGTCCTTACCTTCATCATCTTTTGTTTTATGCTCAAGTGATTCGCAGGATAAGGAATACTTAAATATAATATCCTTATTTGGCTTACGGAACCTGACTGTCAGAGCTAACGGTGTTCTGTCAACATATAAATCATCTATATCAGGATGTGCGTCTTTGACTGTAAATAATTGCTCATATGCATACTGCGCCATTTTTTCGCATCCTAATGCCAATTCCTTTTGTTTTTCATAAGAGTGTTTTGCCAGATAATCCCAAAGAATGACGGGTGTAAAAACATTTCTTGAGCCTGCAAATGTTGAATCTGGTGAACCAAGGTATTTCGGATCATCCGGAGGTGTGATTTGATATTTTACTTTTGTCATAAAAATTCCACAAGGCCAGGGCGCACCGGGCCATTTATGTCCACTCATTACTAATGAGTTAATTGCAGGCAACCTGAAATCAAAATTGGGGCCACGTCTTACTGATTTGTCATGCTTGTTCGCAAGTTCGAGGAAAGGCATGTAAGCTGCACCTAATGCCCCATCAACATGAATCCAATAACCATCCCTGTAATCAAACTTCCCTTCATCTTTATTATAATATACCTTTCTATTGACCAGGCCATCCTTCTGAAAGATCGGAATCAATCTGTCCTGTATACTTTCAACGTCATCATACGCTCCTTTAAAGGTACTCCCATAATTAAGGTTAATGAGAATCGGGTATCCCTTTTCAGCAAAAAACTCAACAAGTGTGGCAAGTGCTTTTATATCAATAGAACCAGGCCCTTCATCAACTCCCTCTGAAGGCACTTCTTCATATCCATCCCATGAACAGGTTTCTGGTTCTAGCGGATTTTGGTCTTTGTATTTTGTGGAGCCAATATTATGAAATGTTTCAATTCCCAGTACACGCATCGCCTTAATTATAGAATAATGGGTATCTTGTGAATAAAACGCTACAGGTGTATATGCGATTTCTGCTTGTTCCAGATCTTCTTCCTTGATATCAGGTTTAAGATATCTTTGTCTGAATTGGCCAAATTTGTTCTTTTCTTTTTTCTTATCTACAATCAGTTTTCGCCCTGCAAGATAATCGCGTGCATTCCATAAGCCATATATGTTTCCTTCTGTACTTCCCATTGTAAGAACATATCCCCAATAGCTTTCAGGGTCTGACTCATCATAAGGATATTTAGCATGCCATAGTTTTGCGTAATACTCGAGAACTGCTTTTTACTATTTACCGTAAAGTTACCGTCTATATATGGATCACCAACATTGTTTATATGGCAGTTTAAAAACTGCCTTGTTTCATCTTCATACTTAATTACTTTGATTTGCCTGATACCCCATGAAGTTTTTTTGTTGCTTATCAATAAAATCTGTGTAACCCCCCATCAGCATTCTTCTTTTTTCTTCATCCAAACCTTCTGGTGGAAGTTTAAAATCATACTTATCCAGTGGATGTACAAAATCAGATTTTTTCTTTTTTCTCATAACCTCTCCATATTTAATACTTTTTAAATTCGTGGCTGCTCTTTATGTGGTAATTTGATTTTATCACAAAAGTCTGAAAATACTTCATTCCATCATTATCCGGTTCGATTCTCTCTATACCATGGATATCGCTTTCATAACCCGGGAATTCATTTTCGAATTTTTCTCTTAGCAATAAATAGTCAAGGATACCTGAATTGGAACCTATAAGTTCCCCCCCCATTGCAATTGGTATTCCCGGAGGATATGGCACCAGCATAACACCGGCAATGCGGGACGAACCATTCTTAATCTCTCTTAATTCTACACGTTCAACTTCTCCTTTAACCACTTTTCGGTATGCTTCAGCAGGTGTATATTTTTGTTCCGGTCTTTCATTATATGCGTCATCCATCATTTTAAGCATGTCATCGGTTTCATTGCCTTTCTTAATAAATTCATGCATCTTCTGGCAATGTTGTCTTAAGCTTAGCCCTTTATACTTATCAGGGTATTGGGCAACCAGACCGGGGAATACATCCTCAAGGAGTGCTTCTCCATCGTAAAGCTCTTTAAATTTCAATAGCTCTGCTAAAAGTGTCCCCTGCTTTCCCTTTGTAGTACCAAGGGAATTAAGCAATAGCCATGAGTAGTAATCACTCTTCTCGCAGACTATTCCTTTATCAATCAAGTAGTTTGTAACAATTGCCGCAGGAATTCCTGTTTCTTCAAAATCACCTTCTATGTTTATTCCCGGGCAAGTAAATGTTAATTTAATCGGATCGAGCATCGCATAGTCATCATCAACATCAAATCCATGCCATTCGTCTTTGTCTTCTTTCTTTATTACCCATAGCTTCTGGTTATGAATGAGTTCTTCCGTATCAAATTGTTCGATACTTGTTGGCTGCCAGATACCAAAGAACCATTTTTTTTCTTGTTCCGGGTTTTTCTCATTCTCATAATCATTTTTAAGCGTAACAATTTTTTTCCGGAGTTCAACAGCTTCCTCGATCGTATCCCGAAACGATTGTTCACCATTGTCTTCCATCATTTTCGTTGCAACTTCTAATGAGGCTACCATGTTATATTGTGGTGAAGTTGAACCATGCATCATATATGATTCATTAAACAGATCGTGAAATCTCTTTTTCTCTGTTTCTGTTGCTATTGTTTTTGGCAGCTTTATATGCAGCATTGATGCCTGTGAAAATGCTGTTAATAGTTTATGTGTAGATTGCGAACAGAAAACTGGAATATCCTGTGCAGGTAACTCCATTCCAAAATGTTTTTTGTATATCGGATGAAACTTGGCATACGCATACCAGGCTTCATCAAAATGCAAGGCCGTAAGGTTATTAAAATGCTCATATAGTTTATTCTTTACATATTCAGTATTATAACAAACACCGTCGTATGTGGAATTTGTTAGTGCCGACATTTTAATCAGTTCCGGACATTTAACGTCCCCAAACGTGCTGAAATCAACAGGGCCGATTATTCCCAGTTTGTTTCTCAGTGGAACCATGTACTGTGGTTTTGCATCGGTTATAACCATCGCATAGTTCAATGACTTATGGCAATTTCTATCGACAAGTGTATGCTCTTTGGGAGATATTTTACTTCGCCAGATAATCTGATTTGCAGTTGAAGTTCCATTCAACACGTAAAAGGTCTGGTCAGCACCAAATACTTTTGCCGAATATTTTTCTGCTTCTCCTGTAACTCCACTATGATCTAAAAGTGAACCAAGCTCTGGTACTGAAATGGATAAATCGGCACGGAGAACATCCTCACCAAAAAACTTGTGGAATGCTGTACCAGAAGGGCTTTTAAGGAATCCTTCACCTCCCATATGACCTGGAGTGTGCCATGCGTATTTATATTTCATTAACATAATGAACCAGCTCACTAAAAAACGGAGGCAACACTTTATCGGAATATTCAATCACATGTTTTTCAATTCGCCCTGCAAGGAAATCCGAAGTATCGGATAGTTTCCAAATTAATCCGTTAATCTTAGATAAAACTTCATCTGAAAAATCTTCAACAGAGGTTCTTTCTGTCATTATCAAAATTGGAATTGTTCTATTCCTTTCCTTGATAATTTCCAGAAATTTTTCATTCAGATCTTTTTCTTCATACTTTGCGGTTAGCAATTTTATCTTGTTTGTTGGTTTGAATATCTCAACCATTTTCCAATCGAAAACAACAGCCCCTAAATCTTCACGAGAAAGAACTATTTCTATTGCATCCCTTATAGAGTATGAAGGAATAACACTGCACCCCTGGACTGTGGTAAGATTGTGTATTATTTCTCTCATCCAGTTCCCCTCTGCATTTTCAGCATTTAGCTGATTAGAGACTATCAATATTGGCCAGGATGATTTATCAACTTTTTTCATCATCATCTTCTCCTTCTCCTATTTTTCCGTTTCAGAAGAAAGTCTCATATCATAACTCGTTGGGCCTTCTTTATAGTTGGTATAGCTCAACCATTCTGCAGAATAACCGACGTCTATAGCTGCATCTTGATCTGGCAGGTTTATATAACCATCAGAATATTTAACGATTAACGTATTTGACAAGCCCCACCATTTATTGAGAACCTCTTTCGAGTTTTCTATACACTCTGCTGTGATGTTTTCTATTGCTTCTCGTTCTGAGTATTTTTTTGCAGTTTCATCCCACAACTCTACCTTTTTTATTTCCATATCTTCGAGTTCTTCCTGCAGAGGTTTGATATCCACCTCTGTTATACGCTTGAAATTCAACCGGGAAAGGGTATTAACAAAATCGAATGCCCACCATGCTGATTCATTATCCAGCTTTTGAGGGCTTCCGGTTTGATAGGCCTTTGGCAATTCATTTATCTTAACTGGTAAAGGTACGAAACATGTTGTGTATGAAACATCGGGGCCAAACCATACAATACCTTTTGTTGGCTCAGGCGCATTGGGCCGAACCTGGTTAACGAAAGTATATCCCTGGTAAAAGACTGAAATAGATCGTTCCCATGCACCGTAGAACTTCTTATCTTCGGTTATGTTATTTTGGTTCCCATCGTATGGGCCAACAAACCTGTGAGGATCATTATACGGGCCAGCAGCAACACCTTTTGTTAAATCAAACCCTGTACCTTCATAATGGTCCCTGTATAATGAAAATACTTTTTTGAGATCCAGTTTACGATTTGGTTTAATCGAGAATGGGTAGTCTTTTGTAAAACCATCTTTAACCCATGGGCTCAATGCTAAGTCGGGATTTACCCTGTCGAGTACACGCCACACTCTGCGTAATGAATAATATGGATGATTATACTCTCCATCACTGACTGCTGGCAGCCAATCCAGAATACCGTCCTCTTTGTTCCACCAACCTACTTTTTCGAGCCCTGGAAAAAGAAATTTTGAATATAAGATGTCATCAGCATCAGGCTTAACTTCACGAATCCTGAATTCATTAGCCGCTACAAAAAAATCGCCATCCGGTACCTGCTTAGCAACCCAAACAGAGTGGTACTGTTCATCTGGCAAAGCACACATTTCAAATACCCAGGCTTCATCTTCATCTGCTACCAGAAGAGTTTCACCGGTTGAATAATAGCCATACTGCTCAATCAGATCACCCATCAGCTCAATTGCTTCGCGAGCTGTTTTACATCTCTCCAATGCTATACGAGAAAGTTCCTGGCTATACATTATTCGTCTGTGCTTACTTAATTTGTCAGCAACTTCTTCAGACAGGGCTTCCGGTTGAAACTTTGCTCCGTTCGTACACTCACCCATCATTAAATTATGTTCATTCATTATTCCATAGTTGCCATCAAAATAAGCATACGTATATTCAACCTGTGGAATTTCACCAATTGCTTCAGTTTCCTTGTATGGTGGCTCATGCGGAGGGGCTTTATAATTGGGGCCGCGGTCATTAGAGACTAAACGGGGATACCTGTAATGTTCTTTAAATATTTTTCTGGTTGAGCTTGCCCGATGATTTTGTGCCGGCACCTGAATTATCCGCTGATCCCCTAATTCATCATCGTCTGAATGGGCTACTATGATTGAGCCATCGATGGTTGCACCTTTAGTGACTATCATTGTTGTACACATTTTGAACCTCCTCTATGTATTATTCAACTTTATATTCATCCTTGCCATAGCTCCTCCTCTTTATAGATCTGTGTTGTCCCTGGAGATTAATAGCTCTAAATGAATTCATAGCCTCTTTTATGGTAAAAATGTGGGGGATTACCTTGGACTTACTACACCTATAGTGGGGATATATTATGGGCCTCGACTGTGCACCGGGCGAATCTATACTCGATTTTTTTGGAAGGTTAATACATATCAGATAGAGCCCGGAGAGTAAAGTAAATATCATAGATGTCCCTTTTTATCCTATATAGCTTCAAGTAACAGTTTAGTTGTTTCTGATAAAAAAGGTATAATGACTATTGAGTTAACTCCGAATAAAAGAAATTTCGTTTTAATTATTAAACGGATAGCATTATCAGGAATTAATTGAACGCTCTGTTCTCTTATTTTTCAAAATCAAGACGTTACACATAATGTTTCAGAGCGAAATCAATAACCATTAAAGGTATTTTTGGACCTTGAGGCATTTTTTTGCTTTACGAGGATACCAAAGAAAAACTACGTGCCTCGGCAGTTGTTCATGCAGATGAAACCTCCTGGCGTCAGGATGGTATTGGCCATCATCTTTGATATGGTGGCAATAAACAGTTGGCCTTTTTCCATATTGACCGACACCGCTCAAAAGAGGTGGCCCAGAATATCTTCGGTGAAAAATTTGATGGGGTACTTATTGCTGATGGCTACGCAGCTTACAACGGCGTAAACCCTGAGGCACGTCAATCCTGTCTGGCGCACTTGATACGAAAAGCCAAAGAGGTCAAAAAGGAAATCATGCTACGCCAAGAGCAGTTCCATGATCCTTGGGCAATTGATTTTTGCGATCAAATAGTGGCTTTGTTCAAGGAAGCTTGCACGATAGCCAAGAGGGTTAACAGCTGCCATTCGCAATGGCAAAAGGCCGGTGAATACAAAAGGAAACTTTACCGTCAGTTAAAGGCGATATGAAAAAATCGCTTTTAGATAACGCAGCTGAAGGGTTGAGACAAAGGCTAACCAACTCAACAAGAGAACATGATCTATTGTTCACCTTCCTAGATTATCCCGATGTCGAACCCACCAACAATCAGGCCGAGCAATCCCTCAGGCCATTGGTGATCTTTAGGAAGGTCTGCTTTGGCACTCGATCACCAGCAGGCTCATATTTTCATAGTGTGCTGCCCAGCTTACTGCTCACTGCCAAACGTCAGGGCAACCATCCTCTGACATTCTTCAAAACCCTCTTTCTATCTGATACCGCTACAGCACAAGCTGTATTGTACAACGACTCCTCCTGAAAGCCCCCTCCGTTTTGTGCATAACTCTCTTCTCAAATAAGTAGTGATGAATCAAATGATCATTCTCTCTAACTATTCATGCCGGAAGTTGAAATACATGCCTCACTGCTTTATCTGAAACCAATTACTCATCTGGATCTTTTCTTGAAAGGACTAAACTGTTACCTTTCCTAATGCACTTTTTCCACCCCGCCCCTTATTTCCTTACGAGCTTCTGCTGATTAGTCACGCTACTTGATCTTTGGTAGAATAAAGTAGTGCGTGTTCCCCAATTTCCCAAACATGATTGTTTCCCCAGTCTTAATAAAACCGCTTTGCGTTGAGGTATCGAATGTGACTTCGACCTGTTTCAGCGGCTCCAAATTCGGGATCAAGGTGTTGCCTTGATAAGAAAAGCCAGTCATCATCTTTTCTTTCGTGTCAGGCGCGATTGGGCTGATCTCAGCAGTGTTGATCGTAAACTTGAACGAGTTTTGCATATCATCTCTGGTCGTTTTGAGAATAAACTCCGGAGTGCCCTCTTGATAAAATAAGCTCATCATGCCATCCAACTTCTTTTGTTCATGGTACGTTTTGTATAACTTCAAGAGTTCTGCTTCCGTTCGTTCCTTTTGATTTCCCCCACAGCTACATAGTAAGCAACAAACCATCATAATGATTATCATACTTCGCATGTCGTCCACTCTTTTCTGTACCTAATCGGGTTAGAGAAGCGCCTCACGATTCCCCTCCTCCTAAACCACCTAGTGCCGTGTCTCATAAACTCTGTCTTTGATTTTGGCAATTTGATATTCCAAAAAAGCATACAATCTAAATGACCCAAATAAAAATATAACCTACTAAAAATACAGATAATATATCGCATAAAATGGGTTAACTTCAACTCTCAACACTATTGAGTAAATCATTACATTGATCGATTCATGTCGTAAAATTGTATCAAGGGTCTGTAGAATCTTTCGCTCTTCTTTATCCTTTTTTAGATTCATACGTAGAGATCAGTAAGAACATACTGAGCACTCTAAAGTGAATTAAATTACTTTAAATATAATTTCTTATGCGACTTCGTGTCGCAATGCTTGAGGTAAGCGGTGTGGTTACGGAGCGTAGCGGATTAACCACTCCACTTTACCGATTGGTTAAGAGCTTCTTTGAACGTCAAGACAGAGTTCTATAATTGCGGGTCCCCATTTCGTCCGACATGAGATATCGGCTTTGATCGGTGGGCACAAAAACACACCCTTATAGCTTTCGGAAATGCACATACATCGTCGGATGAAAGGGCACATCCGTCGTGAATTCTTTCATGCCGCAAAAGTACTGCAGATAGGGATTCTCGCGGATCTGCTCGACACACTCTTCATCGAAGAGCCTCATTCGCTCCTTTATGATGAGTGCGGAAAGCGCCATCCGAACTGAAAAAGCCGGTGGCCCCTGGCCCTTTTTGGAAAGGTTGGCACGGTAATCATCTTCA
>JAXHVA010000140.1:0-9200 GCA_034189035.1 Thermodesulfobacteriota bacterium | reverse complement strand
TTGACGAGGCGGATCGCTTCTAATTTAAATGTTGAATCATATTTCTTCCTCTTTTTACTCATGGATCACTCCTTTCCCTCTTTTATTTACTTGAGGCTCTTATGAGTGTCCACTAAAACGGTGTATGAATAAGATGCGCGTTCTACAAGGGTTAAAATTTTATTGCCGTTGAAGCTTGGCCAGTGCGTTCTGTTTTCATAAGGCTAAAATAATACGATACTCGCAATTTATGAACTTACTCTAACGCACCGCTTTGGATGAGCTCCACAAACTCTTCATCAGACATGCCAAGGATGTGATGACATATATACTCATTTTGTTCCCCAAGGCACGGAGAAGCCATTCTCACCTCGCACGGGGTCTTTGAGAATTGAAAAGGCAGGTTATCAAAAGGAACTTCTCCAATCTCGGTATGATTGAGCAATTTAAAGTGTCTCTGGTATTGGAACTGGTGATTATTATGGAGGTCCTCTGAGGTAGCGATAATTCCAGAGGCTACTTTGGCCTGCTGTATCAGAAACATCACCTCTTCCGGGGTATGTTTAATTGTCCAGCTCTCTACCAGTTTGTCCAATTCATCTTCGTTTCTCTTCCTTTGAAGCAAAGAAGAGAACCTTTTATCCTTAGTCCATGGTGGATTCCCAATAACTTTGCAAAAGGCATCCCATTGTTCATCATTACATACAGCAACCGTACACCAACGATCCTTTCCTTTGCAGCGGTAAGCCCCATGTGGGGCAGCAGATTCCTCCCGGTTGCTTATTCGATGTGCAAGTCTCCCATTGGAGGTATAGTCTAAAATAAGGGAGCCGAGGAAGTGTATGCCTGTCTCCAGTTGGGAATGGTCTATGTATTGTCCTTTTCCCGATCTCTGACGGTAGATTAAAGCAGCAACGATAACCGCAATGAGCCACTGAGGAAACACTACATCTGTATAGGAACCAAATGGGCCAACAGGACCACTATCCGAATAACCAGACACTTCATGGAAACCCGCCATGGCCGAAGCCTGGACTCCATACCCTTTGAACCGAGCAAGTGGCCCTTTTGCCCCATCTGGCAAGTGCTCAGCATGATAATGTGAGATTTTATCTTTTTTACGTTTTCATAGTCTAGACCAAATTTGATAACCACACCAGGGGCATTGCTCTCAATGAATACATCTATCCACTCAATGAGGCGATGCATCACCTTGATCCCTTGCGGATGGGTAAGGTCAAGAGTCATTCCATATTTATCCGCATTGTATTTATTAGAATAATCAGGTCATTTCTGGAAAACCCTAATTTTGTATATCTCTATATTATGTTCGCCGATCAGAGGAGCCCTTCTTTGTATTCTTATCGGGGTCTCAGTAAGAACTGCGAAAGGACCCGGATAGGTTCGATGTCCCCAATTCAGGGTGATCCACATCAATTCAGAAATTCCTCGCTTTAAGCTGGGGGTTCATAAGCAGGTCATTGACATTATTAACAGGAGCAAGAAAGAGGGTATTGTGCAGTGCCCAATCAAAAAGCTCCCCCTTTTTCTTCGTGGCAATAAAACCCGCCAGTGCATCAGAGAGGCGATTAAAAAAGTCCTGGGATATCATGGATACATCCAGCTCAGAGAAATTAAAATCTCGCAACCAATCAGGGCACATCCCCTCTGAGTCCATCCATTTTATAAACAGGTCCTTTCCGGAAGCAGTAGCAGCGCCTCCGATGAGAAACATCATTACATGACCGTCCTTGCATGGAAAAAGTATCTGCATCCGAGCTGTACCGATCTGTCGCCATGTCCCCTCCCTTTTCAGGCTCATCCCAGCATAAGACCACCATTCCTGAGTAGCATATGTCGCCCAAGTGGCTGATTGCTGCATGGAAACCTCTACGTTTTGTCCTTCCCCGGTCATTTGCTGATGGTAAAAAGCAGTCATAGATGCAGCAGCAGCCCACGAACCTGTATGGAGGTAGGACTGAGGTACCGGTATACGTATCGGTTCACCACTGATATAAGTCAATCCACAGAGTCCCATAATCACGATATCAGCTGCCTCGTAATTCGCATAGGGACCATCAGTACCGAAGGGAGTTATGGAGGTCATCACAAGCCTTGGGTTGAGTTCGCTCAGGACATCATACCCCACTCCCAGTTCGCTCATGTATTGGGGAGGGAAAGATTGAATTACAAAGTCCGCAGTCTTCACAAGTTCCTTAAAGAGTTCTCTCCCGTCAGCGCTTTTAAGATTCAAGGTGATGCTACGTTTGTTTGTGTTCAGAAAAAACCAGAAGAGGCTTCTTTCATGGTGAGGTATATCCTGATAAAAAGGACCTCTTCTCCGTGCCGAATTCCCTGATGGTGGCTCTATAATAATTACATCCGCACCAATATCACCAAGAATCCGGCTACAGAGCAGTCCCTTTTCATCGGTGAGATCCAAAACCCTTACCGTATCAAGCAGATTGTCCACCTATTTCAAACCCTTTTTTATATGGCCATTGAGCGGCCTTTCCTTTTCATCCAAACATCCTGAGAGCCTCTGCTGTAAGTTCATCACGAAAATCGGGATGTGCAATAGAGATAAGCGACTTTGCTCTCTGCCTGGTTGTCGTTCCCCAGAGTTTTGCTACTCCATATTCAGTAACAACATAGTCAGCACAGGCATAATGTGTTGTGATGATTGTCCCTTCAGGGAGCCGTGGCATTATACGAGAGACCTCTCCCCCCCGAGCTGTGGAGGGAAGGACCTGAATAGAGCGGCCTCCTTTTGACATTAAGGCACCAAGGACAAAGGGAAACTGCCCTCCGGTTGCAGATACCCTTCTTTCCCCCAGAGTTTCAGCAGTGCTTTGCCCTGAGAAATCTATGGCAAGCGAATTGTTAATAGCTACCATGTTGTCATGGCTGGCGATTACCTGTATATCCTCGAGGTAATCGAGAGCAACCAGTTCAAATAGAGGATTGTTGCTGGCCCATAGCATTTCCTCTTTTGATCCACCACCAAGGGAGGTAACCACCACCTTATGTGGATTTGTTGTCTTGTATTTCCCTGTAATGACTCCCTCTTTAACCAGTGTTATTATCCCTGGTGGAGTTGCTTCAGAATGCATACCGAGGTCCTTTTTGCCATCGAGCATTCCCAATCGAACTAAAGGCTCGGTTGTGCGCCCTACACCTATCTGAATCGTATCACCGTCATTTATAATCTCGTTGATATGTTCTGCAATATTTTTCAGGTATGGTCTAGGTTCCTTCAACGCTCTGCCCGCCAATGATCCCTTTCCGATTTGCCCGCCTGATCTCATGTGTTCTACGAAGTAATCTATTTCTGATACATGTACGTAATTGGCTCCATACGTTCGTATTAATCTGTCATTTACTTCGGCAATCACGGTCTTGCCTATTGTTATCTGTTCTCTCTTATTCCATAGGGATTGACCAAAACTGCAAAAGCCCTTTTCGTCAGGGGGAGATACTTCGGTAAGGACTACATCCGCGCCAAGAGACAACATGTTGGAGCGGTACATTGATACAGGGCTTCCAAGAACGACATCTACCCTCTTTGCGTCAACTGCCTCTTGACAGGTAGCAGTTGGCATAACTATTGTTATTTTAAATGAATCCTGCCATCCTTCATCATACCAGCCAAAATCATAACCAGGTGTAGGGGCAAAAACACTGACATCCTTTAGCTCTCCTACTCTGGCTGCAATTGCCAAACCAACAGCATGTGCCTCTCTGCCTGTGGTAAACACAACTGTATCACCGGATTTCACTGTTTTAGCAGCTTCCTCTGCTGAGACTAGCTTTTTTTCAAATTCCTTTTGCCAGTCTACCATGAATTGCGTCCCCCTTTCTTTTTAATTAGTGTACATCCATAAATGGCCTTTTGTGCTCTCTCTTTATCAGCCTCAGGTCTAATGGCACATCGTACTATGCATACATTTGTCAATATAATCCTGCGGTAAAATCTTCGCCTTACTTGGCCTTGAACAATATTTCTCATTTATGAATAGCATCGTTTATTATATGATTAGATAAAAGAATGGAAAGATTATAAAAACCATGGAAAAGGGTGTCAAGTTTTTTCGTTCCTCATTCTCAACGAATACTCAGTTGAGGGCATTATTTGCTCAAGCAGTTACCTAGGTTGCTATTTGACCACTTCCTTCGCAATCAAAATTTCAATATGCGAAAATGATACAAATGAGGGATATCAAATGTTCCTTGTTTGCCTAAAGCCCTGTCAGGATGCCTGATCTCGTAAACAGAGAGTAGAATAAAAGTGTGAGTATGAAGGAGATTGCAGGGGTACCAATCCAGGCATAAAGGATTTGGTAAAGCTTTTTTATCTGTATGGTTTTGACGCCCTTAACCAAACCAATACCCAAGATACTCCCTACTGAAGCCTGACTGGTGGAGACTGGAACGCCAATCCCAGCATAGATATGAACTGTAACGGCCCCAGCTAAGATTACTATAAAAGCCGTGTAGGCATCGAGTTTCACGATTTCTTTACCCATGGTTATCATCACATGTTTACTGTAAGTACAAACACCGAGTCCGATACTCAGCCCACCTATGAGACATGCCTCAGTAGGTGTAAGCATCTCTGGGCCTGTAAAGGGACCGGTAACATTGGCCACGTTGTTTGCCCCAAGGGCATATGCGCCATATGCCCCCCCGATTATAAGGCCAAAGCGCAGATACGCGTCATGCTGGAAGAGGTTGAGATTTAATCCATTCATAAATTTACCTGCAAAAAAATAGATGACTATGGCAAATATCATCCCTCCCATAGGCGTTCCTATCCAGCACATTACAACCTTCATCAGAATTTCTCCATTGAATATGCCTTTTGTAAGTCCCATGAATACTAAAGACCCTACAACGGCCTGGGAAGTTGAAACAGGCAGCTTGAGGTATGTCATAAAGGTAACGGTTAAACCGGAGCATAGAGCTACCAGGAAAGCCGAATCGATTGAAACTCCGCTCAATGCCCTGTATGTGGCTATCCCTGCCTGCCCTTGAAGCAGTGCTCCCAGCAAAACGAAGATGGCGCAGATAGTTACTGCGGTAATGAAACGAATCATGCGAGAGGCTACTGCTGTACCGAAAATATTCGCTGCATCGTTGGCCCCCAAAGACCATCCTAGAAAGATACCAGAGGCTAGTTGCCACATTATTATTTAAATCTGTCTTTTGATGGCAACGATTCCGATACGATCAGCTGTATTTTCTGCCCAGTCGGAGATCTTGCCAATGAGCTGAATGAGTTCCTTGAATAACATCTTTTCGCCTGTATCCATGTCCGATTTAAAAATTCGTTCAATTAAAGAGCGTTCTAACCTATCGGACTCACTTTCTTTGGCATCCACACCTCGAGTCTGATAAAGGGTTTCGCTGGGGTTTTCGAACAGACTGTTCATAGATTCCCTGACCATACGATAGGCTTCAATATTCACCTCCACCAGCTTCTGTAATTCTTCCATCATATCTTCATGAAAATCTAGGCATAAGACTTTCGTTAAGAAGAGGACATCTTCAGCAGCACCGGGAATCTTATCATAAAACTCTAGAAGCGTCAGCAGATCACCTCTGGAATCCGGCAGAAGCGCCTTTCCATAGAGGGTCATCTGGATTTTACGTCTCAGGTCATCTGCTATAGATTCTAACTTATGTGTCTCATCTACCTCACGTGTAAACTCTTGTGAACATCCGGTATTTAAGAACCTCATCATAGACTGATTGAATAGTTGCATGCATAAGTCAACTGTTTCCAGATACTTATTTATCATCTTTCTGATATCTGCTTGCTTCTTCCAGAATAGGGCCATGGGGTGTTTCCCTTATTGTGAGTCTCAGTGGTTTCCTTATTAAATCATAATATATTGCTTTATCTAAAAAAAATTATAGGATAAAGGTATTCGTTGTGTCAAGAACGTAATATGTTCGTATATAAAAAGAAATCTATTTGTATATAATTGTCTTGGTCGTTACTCCAAATCCCTGTTTTTTTCTTGACATTGTAGACAAAATAAACTTAAATGATGTGTAAATTAATTATAAAAAAGATTAATTTCATTTTAATTATTAATGGGATAGCATTATTGGCGAATGTATTGAATGCTAATCTCATATTTTTTAGAATCAGTACACTACCCCAATGTTTTTTGAGCGAAATTCAATAACCATTTCAATTGAATGTATCAATGATAATTTATAATATCAGTCACATTTTATTCGTAAAATTATTGAGAAGGAGGTAAATGCTATAATGGATTTCAAATTTGGCGAAAAAGAAGAGAATTTGAGGAAGGAAATCCGGGAGTTTGCAAAGAAGGAATTGCCACAGAATTGGCTTTCAGTCATGTTTGAGGAGGAACACCGCGATGAGGACTGGGAATTTGCCATGTTAATATCGAAGAAGCTTTCCGAAAAAGGATGGCTTACAATGTCCTGGCCTGAAGAATACGGTGGCAAAGGAGCTTCTCTATGGGAACAGTTGGCCTATTCTGAAGAAGCCTCTTACTGGGGTATACCAGGTACTACAATGGGAGTAGGTGGTGTTGATTGGGTAGGGCCTTCTCTCATGATGTTTGGAACTGACGAGCTTAAAAAGAAGCATCTTCCTCTTATCGCCTCAGGGAGCCCAGACGGTGTCTGGTGTACAGGGTACAGCGAACCGAATGCCGGTAGTGACTTCGCCAGTATTAGAACCCGAGCAGTACGAGACGGGGATGAGTATGTAATAAACGGACAGAAGATATGGACCAGCGCTGCACATAGATCACGTTGGTGTTGGCTTGCCGTTAAAACAGATATTGATGCACCCAAAAAACACAAAGGGGTAAGTGTTTTTGTCGTTGATATGAAGACTGAGGGGATTACAGTAAGACCCCTCTTAAACTATGTGGGTTATCATATATTCAATGAAGTTTTCTTCGATGATGTAAGGGTTCCGGCAACTAATCTGGTTGGAGAGGAGAACAGAGGATGGTATCAGTTAATGCATTCGCTAGGTTACGAAAGGGGAAGTGTCGCTGGTAGGGGCTATGGGTATAATAGAAGGATCCTTGATGAGTTAATCATGTATTGCAGGGAAAATAATATCTTTGATGAACCAGAGATTCGCAATAATCTGGCCGATCTATCAATCGAGATTGAGACACAGAAGATGCTCGCCTACGAAACGATCTCCAAGATGAGTAAGGGGGGTGTTCCAATCTACGAACCATCAAGGGACAAGGTTTTTAATGATCATATATTGGAACATATGGCTTTTATTGGAACGGAAATCCTGGGAGGATATGCTCAAATTGATCCTCTGAATAGAAAAACAAGATGGACTAAGCTAATGGGATGTATCGAGAACCTTTACTGGCTGTTCCCGGGGATATCATTCGCTGCTGGTACAGATGAGGTTGAGTTGAATATAATAGGTCAATATGGATTGAATTTACCCAAATCATATTAGGAGGAGAAGAGAGATGGACTTTGAATTTTCTGAAGATCAAAAGATGATTATTGATTCTGCGAGGAAGTTCCTGGAAAAGGAGTGTCCCAAAGATAAAGTGAGAGAGTTAAAGGAAGATGAGAAGGGATATGATCCTGACACCTGGAAAAAGATGGTTGAGATGGGATGGATGGGGCTCATCTTTCCTGAGGAATATGAAGGGACAGGTATGGACTTCCTTGATTTGATGATCTTGATAGAGGAGATGGGAAGAAACCTACTTCCAGGACCTTTCTTTTCTACAGTAGCTCTCTGTTCTTTGCCTATATTGGAATTCGGTTCTTCTGATCAGAAAAAGAAGATACTTCCAAAGATCGCTTATGGGGAAAAAATATGGGCACTCGCCCTGACAGAGGTTGCAGCAACTTATGAACCATCTGGAATAGCACTACAGGCAACATTAGATGGAGACTATGTTCTCGAAGGAACGAAACTTTTTGTCCCGTATGCGAATGTAGCTGACTATATGTTGGTGGTTGCAAGGACAAGCGATAAAATGGATCCTAAAGAGGGAATTACAGTATTTATAGTAGACACTCAAAGCCCTGGGATAAAGATCGATATAGTCCCTACTGCAGCGCATGACAAACAGTGTGAAGTGAACTTCGATAAAGTAAAGGTCCCAAAAGAGAATATCTTAGGAGAACTGGATAACGGCTGGGACATAGTGGAGTTCATCATCCAAAGGGCATCGGTATTAAAAAGTGCGGAGATGCTGGGAGGATCTCAAACTGCCTTAAATATTGCGAACGACTATGCGAAAGAAAGAGTGCAGTTCGATAAGCCGATCGGGTCTTTTCAGTCAATCCAACATAAGCTTTCCAAGATGCTTGTGGACGTTGAAGGGCTAAGGTTTCTTGTTTACGAAGCGGCCTGGAAAATAAGCATCGGTGCATCGTCTGCTTTATTGAATTCAATTGTCAAGGCAAAGGCAAATACAGTTTTTCAGCGTACTTGCCTTGAGGGAATAAAAGTTCACGGAGCTATCGGATTCACAGAGGAGTTAGACCTTGGGCTCTTCTTTTTACTTACCAAAGCCTCAGAGTTTGCAGTAGGTGGCACAGCTTTCCATAGAGAAAGGGTAGCTGTTGAACTGGAGAATTATAAACCATTGTTTTTGAGCAGATAACTGTCAATTTTTTTAATGGGCTGTTTTCATCTGAAGACGGCCCATTAAACGCTCGAACAAGCAGATATCTTCTTCTTTCCCCTCGTTCATCCCACTTTAATCTAATAAAAATATACCCCAAACAGCCTCCAAATTTTAGCCTCTGTGGACAATTATCCGCTCTATAGAAAAAAAGGGGTTCTAACCTCTTTATTATTGTATGAAAATTATTAACTATTTGATATTATTTAATAAAATGTATTGACCAAAAAATAAGCAAAGAGGTAAAATCTTTCTTTTTTTGAGGTGTTACATATTCTAATTCAGGAGTTATCCACAGTCTTTTCAACATATCCTGGGGATAAGAACACATCCAATTTTAACCTGGTAAAGACATGGCTATTTAAGGTTTCCTGAATAAATCATCAAAGCCTATTACTGGCAGTTTCATAACCACATGAGGCTCTAAAAACTTCCTGTTCGAGCAGGAAATTCGATTTCAGCTCTTTGAAAAACAGACGCAAAAAGATGGCTTTCAGCCACTTTTCAAGGTTCATCACGAGGAAGCACAACGCCATGGCCGTTTCGCTTGTG
>JAXHVA010000014.1:0-61220 GCA_034189035.1 Thermodesulfobacteriota bacterium | reverse complement strand
CATCATGTATAATCAATACTAAAAACGATAAATTAGTATCTACCTTATTTAACTGAAAATCACCATATTTATAGGCAAATCAATACCTTGCACATTTTTTGCTTAGGAATATCCGATGCAATTAAAATTTAACCGCCCTTGAAGCAATTAAAATTCCAAAAACTAAATTGTTACAATTCGTTGATCTAAAAACCCATGCCTTACCACATGGCGACAGGTGTTTAGTCCCATATTGTATGCCAGTTCTGCGGGTTCTGAAATGTTCCAAACTACAAAATCTGCATCCTTTCCCACTTCCAGGGTCCCGATACGGTCATAAATGCCAAGCGCCTTTGCCCCATTAATCGTCACAGAGCAAAGCGCCTCCTGGGGTGTCAGTCCAAAGAGGCAACAGGCCATATTGAGCATGAGCAGGATCGAAACAGTCGGGCTTGTACCCGGGTTACAGTCCGTTGAGATGGCCATGGGGATGCCATATCGTCGTAAAAGGTCTATGGGGGGCAGTTTTGTCTCTCTAAGGAAGTAGAAGGCCCCAGGCAATAAGACAGCCACTGTCTCGCTTTTATAAAGAGCCCGAACCCCCTTTGTTGAAAGATGCTCCAGGTGATCAACAGAGAGTGCCCCATATCTTACTGCCAGTTCTGTACCTCCCGCATCCGAAAGCTGTTCAGCGTGTATTTTGACTCGCAAACCATGGGCAATGGCAGCCTGAAACACAGCCTCGATTTGCTCCGGTGAAAAGGCGATCTTTTCACAAAATGCATCTACCGCCACTGCAAGGTTTTGGGCTGCAACCTCAGGGATTACCTCTTCGCAGATAAAATCGACATACTCATCAGGTCGACCTTGAAATTCGTGTGGAAGGGCATGTGCCCCGAGATATGTAGGACATACGGTGACAGGAAAGGTTTCTCCTATACGCCGGGCAACCCGCAGCATACGCAGCTCCGTCTCAAGGTCAAGCCCGTATCCTGATTTGATCTCCACTGTTGTCACCCCTTCTGACATTAAAGAGGTAAGCCGAGGGACACTTTGGCGAAACAGGCCATCCTCGCTGGACGCACGTGTAGCTAAAACAGTAGACCAGATCCCTCCACCCTTTTTTGCGATCTCTTCATAGCTTACACCTCGAAGACGCAGTTCAAACTCACAAGCCCTATTGCCTCCATAGACGAGATGGGTATGGCAGTCTACCAGCCCAGGTGTAATCCAACCCCCTTGTGCGTCATAGATATCCAAGGCCCTGGAAGCCATATCCCGGGGCAGGTTTTTCCTGTCACCGACCCAGGCGATCTTCCCATCATAGACAGCCAGCGCTCCGTCTTTTAGCGCACCGTATGGTATGCCCGGCACCATTGTTGCCAGATGAGCATTCACCCAGAGGGAATCGACTTTTTTAGGAAACGTCTTTTGAAGGGAGGGGTAAACTGTTCTCACCTTTCTTATCCATTATGTATGTGGGTTCCCTATCTTTGGATTCAATGCAAACTCTCTTTAAGGATCTCTTCAGATCTTCTCACAGTATCTGAAATGCGGGCAAGCAACTCTCTCGTTTCTGTTTCGAGTCGGCCTGAAAAGCCCTTATCCGAGATCCCTGAAAGGTTGATTCTGATATTGTAAGCAGCGCCTGTGGCACCCGCTTGAATCAACTGTGCGGCAACACCGATGTCAGTGATGCAATTGGGGTTTGCCTTTTCAAGTATTTCATCGATGAGCCCTGCCAGTCTATCCAGTGTGTTAAGGGTTTCCATGGGAACCAGAGCAGCATTCTTCAGGGCCTGATCAATGGCCTTCTCACGTTTAGTCTTTTGGCATGTATCTTTTTTGGGCAGTTTGTATGCAGTTATGACCTGATCATATGCCTCAGAGTCTTTTTCGACCCACCCCAAAAGCTGCATAGCCAGGTCATCAGCACCATCCCTGAGCCTCTCCATATCCTGCCATACATCCCTGTATTTTTCTCTGCCTAAGGTCAGGCGGCTCACCATACTGAAAAGGGCTGCACTTAAAGCGCCGGCCAGGGCTGACACACTTCCTCCACCGGGTGTGGGAGAACCGCTCGACAATCTGTCGATAAATTCCTTTAATGAAAGATCAAACATACCCATAACCCCATCCATTTTTTACTATGCTACTTATCATGTAGTATATTTTTAGCGCTATGAAATAGAGAGACGTCAACAAGCTTCAACGGGGATCAAATTTTAATGCGTGTATTGTCTGAGCGTCTTAGTGAGCGTAAAGAAAGAACAGTATAGCACCACTCAATTTAGTAGTTCCATTATTAACTATTTCAGAGGTTAAATGTAATTTTATCCCCTGTTCTTTCTTAACGCTCACTAAGACGCTCAGACAATACACGCATTAAAATTTGATCCCCGTTGAAGCTACTTTTCAAAAAGCTAACCCGTTCCATCCTGTACAATTCTTTCCAAAATCGCCAGTTCAATAACCTGTTTAGGATCTAAGTCGGCGATTTGAAGATAATAGGCCGCACTATGAAGAAGGGCGGCAGCAGGGAACATACCATAGACCTCTGTTTCCCCCACATGCACCCCCCAGCGTTTCGCCTCCATACGGATGAGTTCCAAGACCCTGTAAAGGTTGTTTTTCTCATAATCGACGATATTCATGCTGACCTGGGTAAGGCCTCGATCTTCAAGGGCAACAGCTATGGCCTTAACGTGTCCCAGTCCACCGTCTGAAGAGCGGATAACCTTGGAAATCTCCTTTGCTACATGGATGTCTGCTGTTTTTAAATTAACATTGAAGGCGATAAGGAACTTTCGTGCACCAATTACAGTTGCACCTGCACTGTGATGGAGTTTCGCTTCTCCGATATCCGGATGCCTCGCTGGATTCGATATTTCGGTCTTTAAGGTTTCATACTGACCTTTTCGGATCACTTCCAGACGAGATCGATCCGGCCTGAGAGCAGCCTGTTCATAAAAGTAGACCGGAATACCGGTCTTTTCATAAAACCTGCGACCGAATTTGTGAGCCAGTTTTACACACGCATCCATATCAATGTTTTGCAACGGGACAAAGGGGATCACATCGATTGCGCCGATTCTCGGGTGCCCGCCCCGGTGTTTCTCCATGTCTATCCTGTTAATGGCGATAACAGAGGCTTGAAGCAGTGCATCCTGAACAGGATTGGGCTGACCCACGAGGCTGACAACCAAACGGTTGTGATCTCTATCCGCACGGTGCTCGAGCAGATGGCACCCTTTCATATTTTTAAAAGGCTCGACAATTGCTTCAATAACATCCTCATTTCGTCCCTCGCTGAAGTTGGGTACGCATTCGATCAACGGTTTGGACATGCGTTGACTCCTTGAATAGATTGATTGATTATAAGTATCATCGTAGCACTATGAAAAAAACTAAATGACTATTGAATTAACTCAGCAAAGGCGGACACATTATAACGTGTGCAACTTATCTGAGGTGTAGTGAGCGTTAAGAAAGAACAGGAGATTGCTTCTTTCTTGTGAGTTTTACAGATACATTTGCGACTGTACCATTCAAATGATCAATATTGTTCTTTCTTTATGCTCACTAAATCGCGAGTTTTGCACGGGTTATAATGTGATTGCCTTTGCTGAGACCGATTTTTTACTGAAGCTTGTTGATAACCTTCTATTTCATAGTACTCAAATGATACGGTATTTTTATTCCATGCTTTTTAGAAACCTTTATGGCGCGTTCGTATCCGGCGTCAGCATGGCGGAAGATACCGGTTGCAGGGTCGTTCCTGAGCACAGTGGTTACCCTGAGTTCTCCCTGTGGGGTACCGTCTGCTACAGATACTTGACCTGCATGAAGGGAATACCCAATACCGACGCCCCCGCCATCATGGAATGAGACCCAACTTGCTCCTGAGGCTACATTGACCATACAGTTCAACAGTGCCCAATCCGCTACAGCATCAGATCCGTCCTTCATGGCCTCTGTCTCTCTGTAAGGTGATGCGACTGACCCACAGTCTAGGTGATCCCGTCCTATAACGAGAGGGGCAGATACTCTGCCCGAAGCTACAAGATCGTTAAATATCTTTCCTGCTTTGTCACGCTCACCGTAACCGAGCCAGCAAATACGGGCAGGAAGCCCCATGTGGGCCACTTTTTTCCCGGCCATCTTAAGCCAGCGCACCATCCTCTTTTTGTTTGGAAATGCCTCGATAAGGGCCTGATCTGTGATTTCAATGTCTTTAGGATCACCGGAAAGGGCAGCCCACCTGAAAGGGCCCTCTCCTTCACAGAAGAGCAGCCGTATATATGCAGGTACGAAACCAGGATAATCCATGGCATTCGTTACTCCGCGCTTTTGCGCCTGGGTACGCAGATTGTTTCCATAGTCAAAGGCCACAGCACCCTTTTCTTTCATTTCGAGGATCGCTCGACAATGTACGGCCATGGAATCGAGAGCCAGATTTATGTATTTCTTCGGATCGCTCTTTCTCAATGATAAGGCCTTTTCATAGGACAAAGAGGCCGGCATATATCCGTTTCGCTCATCATGAGCGCTGGTCTGGTCTGTAACGACATCGGGGATAAAACCGAGTTTAATCATTTCAGGAAGTGCCCAGGCCGCATTTGCAAGTAAACCGATAGAGAGTGGCCTCTTCTCTCCTGCTGCCTGACTGGCCATCTCGATGGCCTCATTGAGGTCGTCCGTCATTGTGTCGAGGTAACGAGTATCGATGCGCCTTTGAATCCGGTCTCTGTCCACTTCTACACAGAGGCAAACTCCTCTATTAAGGGTAACCGCCAGGGGCTGGGCGCCTCCCATGCCTCCGAGACCGGCTGTGACGACTGTGCGTCCGGAAAGATTGCCCTTAAAGTGTTTTTCTGCAAGGGCTGCAAAGGTCTCATACGTTCCCTGCAGTATACCCTGTGTACCGATATATATCCAGGATCCTGCTGTCATTTGGCCATACATGATGAGGCCCTTTTGATCCAATTCATGAAAATAGTCCCAATTCGCCCAGTGGGGAACAATGTTGGCATTGGCGATGAGCACCCGTGGTGCATGGGAGTAAGTCTTGAGTATTCCAATGGGTTTGCCTGATTGGACAAGGAGGGTTTCATCGTCTTCTAGATCCAAAAGGGAGGTTAAAATTGCATCAAAGCACGGCCAATTGCGTGCAGCCTTACCCGTACCTCCGTAAACGATTAACTCCCGAGGGTTCTCACTCGTGTTGGAATCGAGGTTATTACAAAGCATTCTGAGAGCGGCTTCTTGGTGCCAGCCCTTGCAGTGCAAGGTCATCCCATGAGGAGCCTTTACAGGCCGCGGTTCATTGCAGCCGATTTTGAGATCCTTTATTAGCCTTTCTCTTGCTGATTCAGCCATATTCATACCTCCTGTAACATATCAAAGATGACTTCTCATTTCAGCTTGCCGATCACCTGCTCCACCCGTTTAAGCAGTTCACCGGTTTTGATCAATTGCACCACAGCCTCAATATCACCTGATAGAACGCGATCCTTATCCAGATGGGGAACATGTTCACGGACAAGTTTATATGCTGCAAGGGTTCCTTCACCCGGCTTCATATTGGTGAACAGATCCAGGGCCTGTGCAACGCATAAGAGTTCTATGGCAATAACCTTTTCTGAATTTCTAACAATATCTCTGCATTTTCGGGCGGAAATCGTACCCAGAGACACGTGGTCCTCCTTGTTGGCAGAAGTCGGGATAGAGTCTACAGATGCAGGATGGGAAAGCACTTTGTTTTCACAAACAAGGGATGCTGCAGTATACTGGGCGATCATAAAACCTGAATTCAGCCCCCCGTCTCTTACCAGAAAAGCAGGCAGCCCGCTCAACTGGGGGTTTACAAGGCGTTCAATCCTCCGTTCTGATATATTGGCCAGTTCTGAAACCGCCATACAGAGGCTGTCCATTGCAAGTGCCACAGGCTGGCCATGGAAGTTCCCTCCAAGGAGAAAGGTCTGCTTTTCCGGAAAGATGAGGGGATTGTTTGTCGAAGAATTCATCTCAGTTTCAATGACACCCCTGACAAAATGAATGATACCCTTGCTTGCCCCATGAACCTGAGGAGAACATCTCAGTGTGTAGGCATCCTGAATCCGACTACAGTCTTTATGAGAACTCACGATATCGCTTTTCTGTGTGATCCTTCTCATATTATCTGCTGCTATGGCCTGACCCGGATGCGGTCGAACATCATGAATCATGGGATCAAATTCAGTCCTGCTTCCCATGAGAACCTCTAAGCTCATAGCAGCAGCGATATCCGTTACCTTGGAAAGCATATCAGCATCGTATAAGGCCAGTCCACCGATAGCTGTCATAACCTGCGTCCCATTGACAAGGGCCAGCCCTTCACCGGCTTCAAGATCGAGAGGGGCCAAACCGGATCTTTTCAAAGCCACTGCACCGGATACCCTCTTGCCCTTGTAAAAGGCCTCACCGAGTCCAATCAGTACCAATGAAAGATGGGCAAGAGGTGCCAAATCTCCACTCGCTCCAACTGAACCCTTTTCTGGAACCACAGGACAGATGTCTCGACCTAAAAATGCTATGAGTTGCTGAACGGTCTCAAGTCTGACTCCGGAGTTGCCTCTGGCAAAGTCTTTGATACGAAGGGCCATGATGGCTCGAACTGTCTCTTGATCGAGAGGGCGACCCACGCCTGCAGCGTGGCTTTTGAGTATATTCTTTTGAAGCTGACGGATATCCGCCAGGGAAATGATCGCATCACTGAGTGCACCAAATCCTGTGGTTATACCATAAATGATCTTCCCTTCCGTTACCCAATGCTTCATCAGTTTTTGGGCCTCGGCTATTCTCTTTTCCGATGCTGCGGCCAAACGGACACGAGCACTATACCTGGCAATGGCTGCAAGATCCTCAAGTGTCAAACCGTCAACCCCTACGCATATTTCTTTCATTGGCAATTATCCTTTATACAATATATCTTTCCTAGCACAAAGATAAAAGAAGGTTATTGAGTACGGTTTGGTTTCTTTTCCCTTCAATTCTCTGGTTATGATTATCTTCATGATATCTGCAGTACCATCAGCTAGTTCATAACCGATGGCATTCCTGAGCCGCTGCTCAATAGGATGTGCTTTACTATATGCAACATGTCCGTGAATGAGCAGGGCTTCATGGATCGCTTCACGGGCAATAACAGGGCAGAATCATTTGCATATGGCTGCCTCTTTGGTGTTTACAACCCCTTGATCTGCCAGCCAGAATGTCCGGTAACAGAACAGTTTTCCCGACTCAATCCTGGTAGCATGTTCTGCAATCTTGAAGGACACACCACCATACCTGGTAATAGGCTGTCCAAAGGCTGTACGCTGCTTTGAATAGTCGATAGCCTCATTGATTGAGGTCTTCTTGGCTGCACCAAGAACGGATAGCGCCAAAAATACTCTAAAAAAATCAAAAGTCCCCATCAGCATGTAAAAGCCTTTGCCCTCGTCAGTAAGTCGATGGTCAACCGGGATACGAACATCATGGTAGGCTCGAGTAAAATTCTTGAATCCCATATCCAGTATACGTGATTTTGTTATTCTAGGGGAATCAAAGGGGACAAGAAAAGAGGTCACACCTCTGGCACTGACCTCAGAGTCAGTCTCGGCAAAAATATAGCATAGATCGGCTGTCATACCTCTGCTCACAGAGGTCTTTTCTCCATTGAGGATATAGTGCTCCCCTTCTCTTACTGCCTTCATTCGTATCGCAGCAACGTCTGAGCCGCAATCGGGTTCTGTTATTGAAAGACACAACATGGACCCCCCCCTTTTACACATGGCAGGGAAGTATTTCTGACGTATCTCCTGTGAGGCACTACCGATATCCATAGCCTTTGATATTAATGCGGGCAGCACAGGAAATGCACCCAGGTTTATATCCGATTTTGACATCTCTTCTACTGCAATGGCAACTGTGCCCCAGTCAACCCCCTGCCCTCCATATTCAGGGGGAGCACCAAGACCGATAAGGTCTAAACTCGCAAGCTTCTTACTCCACTTTCTAGCCATCTCCCGATTATCTTCCTGTTTTGCCCCAGAGGAAACCTCTTTTTGTGAAAAGTTGGGCACCATCTTCCGAAACATCTCTTGCTCTTTGCTAAAACCAAATCCACTCATATACATATACCTCCTTTAAAAGGATATCAAGCCCTTTTATTTTATAGAGCTCGTATTTCTTGCATTCTGATCTCTTTTATTACGCTTTGTCGCTCCAATGGTTATTTAAAACCCCTTACAAATGGCAGATGCAAGTTCTGTATCTATGAATTTGAAGCTTTCTTGATCCCTTTCCTATTAAAATTCTAAATGGTGCAACAGTTTCGCTTTTAAATTTTAGTTGCTTCAAGGGTGGTCAAATTTTAATGCATGTATTGTCTAATCGTCCAAGTGAGTTAAGAAAGAACAGGGGATAACCTCATATTTTATATCTGAAATACTTAATAATGAAACTATTAAATTGAATATGATATCAATCAATACCTAGTGTATGAATTGTATTTGGTTAAAAATAAATATTTTTTTAAAAAAAAGCTTCACTTTCGTCAGTATACATGTTATCATTTTAACGAATATGTAGTGTGCAGTATCTATTTGGAGTGAAAAAATTGCAGGAAAGAAGACCGCACACTCTCTATTATGAATATGCGGTTTTTTAGGGAGATTTGAGCAAATAGACTGCCGACCCGGTCTTATCCATAAAGGATCTGGCCTTTTATTAATGGTTCCAAAGAGGAACCGAGTATAAAGGAGTAGTTAAATATGTCCGAAGGAACAGTAAAGTGGTTTAATGATTCAAAAGGGTTTGGTTTTATCGAGCAGGATGGTGGAGGTGATGTATTCGTTCATCATTCAGCAATCCAGGCAGAAGGTTTCAAATCTCTCACTGAGGGAGCGAGGGTAACGTTTGACGTTGTCCAAGGCAAGAAAGGTCCGGCTGCAGAGAACGTTCGTCAGCTCTAAGAACTGCAATTAAATCAGCAAATAAAAAGCCCCCTATGATGAGGGGCTTTTTTTTTGCATTCAAGAAAAAAGAAAGATCTACTATAATGAATCTATGATTTCTACTTCTTAGCTTACTTTTTAAGAAGCCATAAAAAATACTTACTGTCAAAAAGTAAATTGCACAACACGAATTGGAGTTTCTCTTTAGGCAAAACAATGTCTGGTAAGACTCGGCACACCAATCTACCATGCAATAATTGTAGATATCCTCCACCTCTGACTTTTCTCCGTTTTGCCTTCAGTAATTCTTTCGCCAAACGCTGAATTTTGAGCAAGGAAGCCGTTATTGAAGAGCAAATCTCCCTGGTTAATCCTAGCCAGCGCTGAATAACTTTCCGTCCCCTATAATTTATAAGAACCTTGCCATCCAGATCGGTCTCTATTTTTGCGCAGTAAATCATCAAACTCATCGATCATGACGTTATTTATCGCATTTGGCTTGTCATGCTGATTCAAGGTGATAATATCAACCAACCCTTACTCTCATCTCATATTTTATATTCTTATAAATACATACCAGCTTCCTTATTTATTCAGTTGTCTAAAATTAGCTGGTTTGGCTGTAGATGGCCAATTGAAAAAAAACATAATCATTAAAAATAATAACCCACCTTGTGAGTATTAAAGGAATGGTTAAATATGTCCGAAAGAACAGTAAATTGGTTAATGATTCAAAAAAGTTTGGTTGTATTGATTAGGATGGTAGGAGCAGACAAAAGGCCCTATTATTGTTTTTTTTTATTGTAATTTAAAAAAAACAGGAATTTTATCAATGACGCGGCTAAAAGCGGCTACGATATGGAACATATCAAAAACGATAGCCGCCCGTGGAAGTTTTTTTAACAGCTTTTATGAAAGGGTCCCACATGTCCATGGCTACCGCCTCAATCAATTTTCTTTGTTTGGGCGATAATCGAAAAAATGGGTAAGTGTTTTAGCTTTTCGACCTTTGCCCACATGGACAACCCTGCCAGTTTCGTAATCCAAGACTATGGTTAAGTACTTGTGGCCCTTTCTTAGAGAAATTTCATCGACAGCCAGAATACGAAGTCCGTTATAGTTTTGTTGACCATATTGGGCTTCAGGATTTTCCAGTCCAGTTGAATATGCTGGGCTACCTCAGTAACTGTCATCACTTTGCAAAGATGATGGATATAAGTTGCAAGCCTTCTGATTACTCGTAAATATGGGTGAAAAAGCTCCAGTTCTTCAATACTAATGCGCTGGCAATTGGAGCAAAACAGCTTGTGATATTCACAATGAAGCCTGACTTGTGTGTCGGCTATGTTTAGATCCCGAATGGAGGGTTCAGTCCAACTGTTGACAGACGATAATTTCTGTCCACATAAATGGCATATAGAGGTAAAACGCTTATCGAGAACAGTATGAATTACAACTTTTTTACTCGAATCTTTATTAATTGTCTTTTTATTATTCTTATTCGACGAAAGGGAAAATATGGTGATATACTATGTTCGGACATCGCAGGCCTCCATGATTAAATGTTTATCTTGTGACAACAAACATTTAATCATGGAGATACTGGATGTCCATTCTATTTGATATCACTACTTATTCCTCTTGTTTTAATCAACTAATCTGGGGAAGAACCTTATTTAATTAAACGTAATTGAGGTAATTAATGAAGTTAAAGCTTAGGGATTGTCTGTTTCTTTGTATTGCAATACCCTTTTTATTCTCTTTGGTTACTTGTGGTTGTTCATCTTCTCCCCATCCTATAGCTCGGCCGCAGAAGCACCCTCCTGGAAAGCCTTATGTATTTAAAGTTCACCCAAAACACCACTCCCCGATCCATAAAAGGGGAGCATATATACTTGCTCCGCTTCCTTGTAGACCGATTCCGCCTGGCCCAAGATATGTTTGGATTCCGCGATACAGACACCACTCCGGTGTATATATTGGTGGATATTGGAGACCACAGTCAAAACCAAACTTCATCTGGGTAGAAGGGTACTGGAATGCACAAGGTGAATGGGTTTTTGGTTATTGGAAACCTGTAAAAGTAAAACCAGGACATGTATGGGTTCCCGGATACTGGGATGGAACACTCTGGGTTGAAGGTTACTGGAGACCGGAGAGAAAACCGAATCACATTTGGATTCCAGGGCATTATAGCACTCATGGATTGTGGATCAAAGGATATTGGAAATTGTGTCCTTAAACCTAATAAGGGCCACATAAAATACCTTACGCAAAGAGGATATAAATATGAAATGGTATTACAAAGACGGTGAGCAGCAGTTTGGCCCGCTGGGAGATGATGAGTTTCAAGACATGGTCAAAATCGGAACCATTCATGGCGATACTTTTGTAAGGAATAACACAATGACCAAGTGGATTAGGTATGGATATGTCAGTTCGGTTACGCCTGATGTTATGACAGAACCGGAGGATGTACACGATGCTTTAGAATTATCGTGTTCTCAATGCGGTAAGAGATTTTTAAAGGAGGACATGATCCGTTATGAGAATGTATGGGTATGTGCATCATGCAAGCCTTTATTTATTCAGAAGATCAAGGAAGGCGTCAGTGTCGGAGGGATTAGGGAATATGCTGGATTCTGGTTACGCTTTGCGGCTCTTATTTTAGACTATATTTTCATGTTTTTTGTTCAGATGGTCATTTTTATTCCCACAGGCTTTATCACGGCTCAGATGAAACTGCCTGCTCCTGGTACCTCTCCGGACATGTCTGTTATGGCTCCTTTTATGACACTTCAACTCCTATTGAGTTTGCTTAGTTATGCTATCTATATTGCTTATGAGACATGGTTTATCGGTAAATATGGGGCCACATTAGGAAAAATGGCATGCAAGATAAAGGTAATTACTTCTGATGGCGGTAGGGTCAGCTACTTGAGAGCCTTTGGACGTTATTTTGCAAAGATGATAAGTGGCTTAATACTCGGTATCGGCTATATCATGGCCGCCTTTGATGATCAGAAACGGTCCCTCCATGACCGTATCTGTGACACCAGGGTGATAAAAAAATAGTGCATTGCGTATTATGCGCTGTTTTTTACAAGACAGAGAGTCAAGTTGAACAGCGCCCTGATTCAGGTTTCACAAAAAGGTCTTTTTGGATCAAAAAGACAAACGGACCGCCCATTTCAGTTGAGCAGACTTTTTATGAATCTATTGAAAAGGACAGATACTGTTGATTAGATGTGCCAAATGCAGGATGCCCCTGAAGCCGGAGATGTTTAACACTCCCGATCTGACACCATGTCCTTCCTGCGGTATTTTCACACGGGTAGATATCTTTCCCAGCCTCTTCAGGGAACCCGACATCGGGGCATTTGGTGAAACCCTTCTTATCGATAAAGAGGCTAGTTGTTTCTATCATCCTCAAAAAAAGGCTGTCTTGCCGTGTTCTTCATGCGGGCGATTCTTATGCGCCTTGTGTGATCTGGAGTTATATGGAAGTCATTTATGCCCTTCGTGTCTGGAAATTGGTAAAAAAAAGAGAAAGATCAAGAATCTGGAGAACCATCGAACTCTCTACGACAGCATTGCTCTATACACGGCTGTTTTACCAATGCTGCTTTGGTTTATCAGTTTTATTACTGCACCTGTAGTCATTTTCATGACCATCCGTTACTGGAAGGTGCCCACAAGCATAATACCGAGAACCAAGGTTCGTTTTATTGCTGCTTTTATTATTGCGGGCCTTCAGATTGCCGGATGGTCAGCGTTTTTGTATATTGTTATAATGCGTTAATAATCTATAAGCAACATTCAATGATCTTGGATCCTCGATAATGGCAAAGAAGAAAAAGATATACAATCGGTTGCCTGGTAAAAAAAGGAAGTTTTTTGGATACGATACCCTCTGGTTAGGCCCGGATCATTTACTCTCCATAGATTCCAGAATTTTCTCGGAAGATTACAAACGATTCTATTACAAAGACATACAGGCCATTATCACTTATAAGCTAAACCATTGGAAGATAATCAATATTATCCTGGGATCACTCAGCGCCATCTTATTACTCATGGCATTTTTTAATGAAGGAGTAATTTCAATCCTTTTTAGCGTACTGGGAGGTCTCTTTTTTCTCTTCTTTGTGATTTATCTGTTACGAGGGTCTAATTGTGCATGTCATATAAAAACAGCTGTACAAACTGAAAGGTTACCTTCTCTTTATCGATTGAGAAAAGCGAGAAAGGCAATCGGTCTTTTAAGATCAAGGATTGAAAATGTTCAAGGCAGACTGACTTCTGAAGCTATTAAAGAGGGTATTCCAAGGATACTCCAGGAGAAGCCTCAGCCATACAGACTCAGACCATCAGCTCCACCGCTGACAGATGAAAAAGGGCACTGGCACGAGGTTTTGTTTTATCTGCTATTGTCAAGTGGCCTTTTTTGTATTATCGACATATTCTACAATCATATTACTCTTATATTTATTGGATCTGTCTTTTTTGCGGTAATAATTATAGTCGTAATCATTTCACTGGTCAAACAGCAAAACAGCAATATTACCAGTGCGCTTCGCAAATTGACATGGGTATCACTGGCTTGGGTGTGCATTAATTTTGCTATCGGTAATATCATTTACTTCACTGTTTTTATAAATAACATAGAAAATCCGGAAATAATCCATAATCAATTGAAAATAATGACGACCCTATCCAAGATATCGCCATTTGACAGTCTGTTTTTAATGGGCGCTTATATATTTTCTGCTTTAAGCGCTTTGATACTCGGATTTTTTGGGCTTTTTCTGTTTAAAAGGTTTCAGGCCACATCAACAGAAACCCCTTCAACCCAAGAAGATACCCACCTTCAGAGGAATGAGCAGTGGAGGATCTGAGCCATCAGTGCTGTTATAATCATGAATTGCGAGAGGCGGTTGCCCGTTGTCCTGAGTGCAGCAATTATTTTTGTCGGGAATGTATTACCGAACACGATGATCGAGTACTCTGTGCATCCTGTCTCAATGACCTGCTTATAAATCCAGGATCCCCTCCTCCTCGATTAAACTACATTACCCAGATCGCTCTATCTTTATTCGGTATACTGACGCTGTGGGTATTCTTTTATTATCTTGGTCAGGCACTGCTTTTGTTACCGAGTTCCTTTCATGAAGGAACACTGTGGCAGACAGATTGGGGTGCAGGGAAATGAGCAGGAGAAAAAAAAAAGATGATAAGGGAGCAATTGAGGTTATAGAGGAAGCCATCCACCTGTTGCGTCTTTCACCGATCCACCTTCTTATCACCTATTACACAGGGACTCTCCCCTTTATTTTGGGGCTGCTCTATTTCTGGGCAGATATGAGTCGTAATGCCTATGCAGCAAAACACTGTGCAAGTGCATCATTTGCTTTGGCACTTTCTTTTTTATGGATGAAATGCTGGCATTCGGTCTTTTGCCTTCATGTCAGGGCTCAAGTAAGCAACACCCTTGCTCAGGGATGGTCCCCTCTCCGAATCATTCGTCTTGTGGCAATACAAACCATAATTCAGCCCTCAGGTTTTTTTCTATTGCCGATTGCTCTGCTTTTTACACTTCCTTTTGGCTGGGTATTTGCCTTCTATCAAAATGTTTTCCAACAACAATACAACGAGCAATTGAATATAAAAAAAGTGATCAAGCAATCCCTTCATCAAGCAAGACTATGGCCAGGACAGAATCATATCCTTTTGGCTATCTTTTTTATCTTCAGCATTTTCGTTTTCCTTAATCTGGGTATAATGATCTATATAATCCCATACATTCTGAAAAAGTTCTTAGGTATTGAAACCATGTTCACATTGAGCGGAGTATCCATATTCAATACAACTTTTTTGGCTGCTACATGCGCTATCACTTATTTATGTATGGACCCTCTGATAAAAACGGTCTACGCATTGCGGTGTTTCTATGGTACGTCTCTTCAATCCGGGGAGGATTTAAAGGCAGAATTGAAAAGCATGTCTCCCTCCACAAAAGTGATGGCCTCCTTATTCGTTTTTCTTCTGTGGGCTGCTCTTCCCGGCTCCCTTATAGCAGGCGGACAGACTGAAATGAAGGCCCACGACCCTTCTCAGTATCAGGCTGTGCTTTGCCCAGAGGAGCTGGACCGTTCTATAGAGGAGATATTAACCTGGCCTGAATTTGCATGGCGTATGCCGCGTGAAAAAGATCGAAGGGAAGGTCTCAATATATTGAATCCCTTCAAAGTCTTTTTAGAATGGATTGAACCGATCGTTAAGAAAATTATAAGACCCATTGTAAAATTATCGAAAAAGATATGGGACTGGCTAAAAAAGCTGTTCCCTGAAATCAATCGTGAAAAAGAAGTGTCAAATACCGGATGGATGACAGGGATCCAGGGCTTACTCTTTGTACTCTTGTGCTTGATAGCCTGTACTTTGGTCGTCTTCATACGGAGAATATGGCTGAGTCGAAGGACATCACAGTTTGCAGTTGCCGTCAGTGAGACATCGGCTATGCCTGATCTGAGGGATGACCGAATCAATGCTGATGAGCTTCCTGTGGATCGATGGTTGGCTCTGGCCAAGGAGCTCATCGATCAAGGCTCCCTGAGGCTTGCCTTACGGGCTATTTATATGGCTACACTCGCCCACCTTGCAAAACAGAAGATGATATCCATTGCAAAATACAAGTCAAACCGAGACTATGAATTGGAATTGGCAAAGCGCGCCCGTGAAAAAAAGGAGCTTCTCATTCTTTTTTCAATGGTTGTCATGCGTTTTGACAGGGCCTGGTATGGTATGTATACGATCACCATGGAAGATGTCAATCTTTTCTTCTCAGATTATGAAAGGATCACTGTCTTTGCATAAAAGAAACAAAAGGCTTTTTGCCCTATTTTTCATCCTTGCCGTTTTTTTTCTGTTCGGCGTACTCAGGCTTTTTATACTCCGGTTTGAGGGGGGGGATATCTATCCGGCATATTCCTCTTTACGTAGTGATCCATTGGGCACCAGGGTTTTTTATGAAAGCCTTAAAAACCAACCATCTGTATCTGTCAACAGAAACTATCGTCCCTTTTCAATGCCCAACCTCAAAGAAAAGACTACTTTTTTTTATCTGGGTGCCAAGATATATAAACAGGACCTTTACTATAAAAAAAACCTTGACCTCTTTGAACAGATTGCAGCCTCAGAAGGGCGCGTGGTTATCTCTTTTTCTCCTGAAAAAACGACCTCACGATCCGAGAGTCATCACTTGAAAACTGAAAACAGAAATGATGGAGATGAGTTCGGTTCAAATAAAAAAACCAACAGGGAGGCATCACCCAAAAAGGAAAAGACAACTGACGGAAAAAGGTGTGTGGATCCCGATTCCTGTAAAATAAGGATTTACAGATCAAAATACATTACCAAGGATTGGGGATTTCAGTTTGGGTATGAAGAATCTCACATTGGTTTGGGAAATGCACATCCTGTTCAAGGATTACAGACAGATACCCAATTGCCACCTGTTTCCTGGCATACTACACTCTATTTTAAAGAGCTCAGTGAAGACTGGAGGGTTGTCTACACTCAAAACAGCCATCCAGTGATCATTGAAAAGGACTTGGGTAAAGGAACCATCGTTCTATCCGCTGATTCGTACTTTTTCAGCAACGAAGCAATGCAAAAAGAACGCGCTCCCAAGTTGCTGACATGGTTCATAGGGGAAAATAGCAACCTGGTATTCAATGAATCACACCTTGGGATAAGGAAGAATCTTGGGATAGCGGATCTTGCACGCGGATATCGTCTCCACTGGCTCTTTTTTGGTATTGTCTTACTTGGCGGGCTCTTTGCCTGGAAAAACTCTGCCTTTTTTGTTCCCCCGCCAGATGATAATGCCATTATTAATATGAACGATTTAACATACTCACGAGACCATACTGAAGGACTGATCAGCATACTCAGGCGAAATATCAAGACAGGTGATATTCTAGGAACATGCGTTGAAGAATGGGAAAGGTCTTTTGTTCCAAAAAGAGAGGCCTCAAAGGAAACAGCAGAGATATTAAATAAGATAAAAGCATTGATAGATACTGAAAAAGTACAGATTGGAAAGAAGGGGAAGCCGGTTTTGGCATATAGAACTATCTGTCAAATTCTATCGAAAAGGAAAGTATTATGAACGAACACGAAGAGAAGAGAAAAGACATTATACACGCGGACACTGCAATGTTAAAAAAAGTCTTGGCCCGAGCAAAACATGAAGTCGCCAAGGTAATCATCGGGCAGGACCATGTCGTGGATAAAACACTCATTGCAATCTTTACAGGAAACCATGTCCTGATAGAGGGCGTTCCTGGTGTGGCCAAAACCTTGCTTGTTCGAACCCTTGCACATGTGCTGGGATGTGATTTTGCCCGGATTCAATTCACTCCGGATCTCATGCCTACTGACATTACCGGTACACACGTCTTTAATATGCAAAAAAATGAATTTACACTCGTAAAGGGCCCAATATTCACAACATTCTTACTTGCAGACGAAATCAATCGTGCCCCAGCCAAGACTCAATCGGCTCTGCTCCAGGCCATGCAGGAAAGAACTGTTACCATTGATCGTAAAACCCATACCCTCTCTTTTGACTTTACTGTTTTTGCCACACAGAATCCTATTGAGTTTGAAGGGACCTATCCTTTGCCTGAAGCGCAGAAGGATCGATTCATGCTGAAAATCTCAATCGATCATCCTCTTGAGGATGAAGAATTAACCCTTGCAAAAAAGATGCTCGGCAATGAATCACCTGAAAACGTGCTTGCCAGCGGTTCAATAAATCCTGTTTTAAGACCGAACACCCTAGCCGAACTGCGGCAGTGTCTCATGAATATCTTGATTAAAGAGGAATTGATTGGCTATATAGTCGATATTGTACGCTCGACTCGTAAGCACCAGAGTGCTCTCATCGGGGCAAGCCCCCGTGCGACACAGGCTCTTTTACTTTCCAGCCGGGCCTTTGCTGCAATCGAAGGGCGTGATTTTGTAACACCCGATGATATCAAACATATGGCCGTGCCAGTGCTGGAACACCGTCTGATATTACGACCGGAGTATGAAATTGAAGGTTTGACTGTTACCGAGGTTATTCACGATATCCTGCAAAATATTGCGATACCGAGATAAAATTGCCGGGAAAGGAAATCGATGAAGATTGTACCCAATTCTAGGCTTCTCTTTTGGACTGGGATGATGCTCTTGCCGCTTGCCTTTATGGCAACAGGATCGCCCATTATAGATACCCTGTCTTTCATTTTTTTTGCTGTGCTTCTTATTCTGGTCTTGATTGATGCATTTCTTGCCTCAAAAGGTCTTCAGGGCATCAGTGTTCAACTTCCTGAAGTAATATGCCTCTCTAAGGGCAGGGAAGCAAATATTGAGATATATATCTCCAATGACAGGCTTCAAATAAAAAGGCTGAGGCTTGGATTATCCTTCCCTCCTCAAATCTATTCACATATGGATCAGATTGTATCCCTGCCTAAGGAAGAGCCATGCTCATCTTTTTTATGGCCATGCAGGGCCCTAAAACAGGGCCGATTTATCCTGAACAGGTGTTACATGGAGGTGGATTCTCCACTCGGTTTCTGGACAAAACGTTCTATATTTCCTATGCGTACGGAAATTCGAGTATATCCGAATCTCATTGCCGAGCACAGGATTCTGTCAGCACTCTTTACGAGAAAACAACCGGGTCTTCATTCCCAAAGACAGCTTGGCAAGGGACGTGATTTTGAACAGTTGAGGGAATATATCCCAGGAGACAGTTTTGAAGACATCCACTGGAAAGCCACGGCAAAAAGGGGATATCCAATCACAAAAGTCTTTCAGATCGAACGTACACAGCAAGTCTATATGATCATTGACGCATCCCGCTTGAGCGCAAGAAAAATAAACCACTTTCATGTAGATGAGTATGCCGTCAAATCCCACTCAAAAAAACAGTACAATGAGGCTTTTTACGATACGATCTTTGAACGGTTTGTCAGGGCTGCGCTGACCATGAGCATGGCTGCACAAAATCAAGGTGATCTCTTTGGTATACTGACCTTTAGTGAACAGGTTCAGGGCTTCATAAAGGCAAAGAACGGCAAGGCACATTTTAATGCTTGCCGGGATATGCTCTTTACACTGGAGCCGAAAAGTGCATCGCCGGATTTCTCCGAAGTTTTCACATTCATCGGTAATAGAATCAGGAAAAGGGCACTGCTGATATTCTTAACAAACCTCGATGACCCTGTTCTTTCTGAGAGTTTTATCCGCAATATTGATTCAATCAACAAGCGCCATCTTCTCTTAATCAACATGATAAATCCGAAAGGTGCAAGACCCGTTTTTTCTTCATCCAATGTAAATTCAGTGGATGATCTCTATGTAGCCCTGGGAGGGCAACTTATCTGGGAGAGTCTTCGTGAAACTGGAAAGATTCTTAAAAGGCATGGAACGGGTTTTTCACTGCTTGACAGTGAAAAGATGTGCATACAGATGGTCTCTCAATATCTTGACATCAAACAGAGGCAAATGCTGTGATTATCGATTTGAACCTGTTTATTAAGGAGGAAAGGGGATACTGGTCAGAACTCGAGGGTGTTCTTGATATCCTCGAAAGGAAGCCAGAATACCGAATGGACCTCACACAGGCAAGACGATTCTATTATCTTTACCAGCGTACCTCTGCAGATCTGGCAAAGATCATGACCTTTTCAGCCGAATTGGAACTCCGACGTTACCTTGAATCCTTAGTCGGAAAAGCATTCAGTGAAATCCACGAAACGCGTAAAAAACCCCACCGTTTGGCTTTAACACGATGGTTCTTCCATACGTTTCCCCGCACATTCCGTCGGCATATTTTTGCATTTTGGATCTGCCTTATTGTCATGCTGCTGGGATTTGCCCTTGGAGGACTTGCCATCAGCCTTGATCTCTCTGCTAAGGAATTCCTCGTGCCTTTTCCCCATCTTCAGACCGATCCTTCAAAACGAGTGGCTGATGAGGAAAGTGTTGACAGAGACAGGCTAAAAAATCAGAAGTATTCCTTTTCCTCTTATTTGATAACACATAATATTCGGGTATCGATCTTTGCCTTAGCCTTGGGTATGACATGGGGAATTGGCACGGTGATTCTCCTCTTTTCTAACGGTGCTATGCTTGGAGTAATAGCACTGGACTATATTTTCGCCGGACAAGGCACATTCCTTTTGGCCTGGCTCATGCCGCACGGCTCAATAGAAATTCCTGCCATTCTGATCGCGGCTCAGGCCGGACTTATACTTGCAAATGCACTGATCGGATGGGGAAGACCCGTGTTATTAAGGGAAAGGCTCAGAAGGATATCCGGCGATGTTGTTACACTGGTCTTTGGTGTGTCGATCATGCTTGTATGGGCAGGTATTGTCGAAGCCTTTTTATCCCAATATCATGAGCCAATCATTGGTTATGAATATAAAATTGTCCTCGGAATTATTGAGCTTACTCTTCTTGTGCTTTTTCTGAGTAAATCGGGTACAACCAGGCCATGAAGAATCAAAAAACCAACACCCTGACCATCAAAACACCCGAGGGGGTCGTCTTCTCCTTAAATCTTGCAGGGCCGATCACCCGATTTTTGGCGTGGGTGATTGATCTTAGTACCATTATCGCTTTATTTACCTTTGTAAATATACTGCCAAAGATTATCGGTATTGTAAGTTATGATCTTGCATCCGCATTTTCTGTTATGATTTACTTTATTGTCTCTATCGGCTATGGAATCACTTTGGAGTGGTACTGGAAGGGCCAGACAATAGGAAAGCGGGTTTTGCAGCTGAGGGTGATGGATGAACAGGGGCTGCGCCTGCAATTCAGCCAGATTGTAGTACGCAATCTGCTTCGCTTTGTAGATAATCTTCCTATCTTCTATATGGTTGGTGGCCTTGCGTGTTTAATCTCATCAAGGGCTCAACGCCTGGGGGATCTGGCTGCCAATACGATTGTTGTTTGGACGCCTCCGATTTCAGAGCCGAATCTCGACCATATCCTTTCAGACAAATACAATTCATTCCATGAATATCCACACTTAGAGGCTCGGCTTCGCCAGCGTAGCTCTGTTCAAGAGGCAAATGTTGCACTTAAGGCAATGTTTCGAAGGAATGAGCTCGATCCGTCTGAACGGATTCAGCTCTTTAAAGAGATTGCCGAATACTTCAGATCAGTTGTGAAGTTCCCGCAAGGGGCAACAGATGGTCTTTCAGACGAGCAGTATATCAGGAATGTGGTAGACGTACTGTTTCGTAAACAGAAAAAATACCCTGGCCCGCATGACCATCAAGTGTAGAATCCACTCTATACATGCCCTTCTCTATTTCGATTATCTCTATTCAGGTCTGACCAGTAAAGTCTAAGACGCGGGTGCGAGCAATAGCCTCTTATTCTTCTTTCCAGGAGAGTATGGAGTGATTCATGTATTGGTTGATGTTATCCAATACAGCTCGGCTGAAAAGGAAGGTACCGTTTCCAGCGGCAAAGACATCTGTATCTCCCCTGTTCACAAACGCACCCAGTATCCAGAAGTTACCGGTAACCTTTGCATCGCCCTCAATATAGATAAGCCCCTTGAATGTAAGATTCTGGAAGTCTACATCTCCGGTAACATACATGAGGCCGTATCCATCATCGCTGCTCGGAGTAGAAGAAGTAATCTTCAGGTCTTGTCCTCCATTATTATTTATGAATATGACCCCCTGAGGGGCCACTTGGAGGATACCGGAGCCACTAGCCATATTCGACTCTGTCACTGTAGCTGTCGCAAGGATTCCATTTACTTGTGCTATGGTTAAACCCAAAACTTGGGCCAGGGTTTGCCATGAACCAAGGGACTCATTCTTCCATGCGACACTCCCGTTACCTCCAAATATATCCATACTGCCACTTGGCGTTATAGCAAAGCCGTTACTGACTGACCCGGGGAGGTAGTTAGCAGTATTTCCAGAGAGTTTGGCAGCATATTCTACATCAGGGTCATCAGAACCGTCATAGCCCTCATTTTGATCCCCGTTGTATCCGTAGCTATCAATGCCATCGGTCTGGATGGCACCAAAGGTACCAGTAGCATCATCGGTATCCACAGTATCCTCTAGATGGTCAAACCCGCTGATGAAACCGCTTCCTGAAAAATTAGGGGCCATTCCTACTGCCACTGCTGCCTGGGGGTTGACAGAGATGGGGAAGCGGCATAGCTCGACTTTTATAGTACGGCGGGCATCTCCGCTCCTGCCTATAGAGGTGATCAATTCTACTTGGGAACCTGTGCCGGTCACGTTTCTGCCCGTGGCTGTGCTGAAATAAACGGGCAGGTTTGTACCTGCATCGCTATCAAGGTCGAGGCCCAGATCCGATTCCGTTGCATGCTTGACAGTCAAGGCTGTGGCGGCATTAGCAGTGGATGTCTCCGTGTAATTGAGGTCAGCCCAGTCACTCGAAGGGAGGAGGCTTGAGGTATTGACTGTACTTCCCGAATCAGTCGGATCAGTGCTTGTAAAGAATATCTTTGTCTGCCAGTTGGGATCTGATCCAGTATCCCCGATATACGCATTGGTGACCCCGTTTACAGCCGGGTCTACCTGTGACCCATTACTGGCGATGGGTACTGATCCGTTATTTCTCAGGCTCATCCTCGCTATTACCTCCTCAACTCCAGCCTCAGCAGCGGCAAGGGCCCGGGCAGAGCGCTTGTAATTCCCGCTGATCAGGGTATCGAACGAAGAGGTGTTCACTGCAGCAAGACCGAGGAGGGTCAGGACTACTGTTATTAAGAGGACGACTACGAGGGCTATGCCCCTTTCGTTGAAGACCTTGGATTTCATAACTCGCTCCTTTAGTTGAATGTGGTGGACACAGTGCCATCACTATAAGTAGACTTGGTAGCAGTGACTTGAACTGTTACAGTCTCCGTGCTGTTGTATCGAATACTCCCCTCCCAGTAAGTCTTTGGGGTTGTGCCACTGCCGTAAATCCCTCCTCCGTTGTGTAACAATGTCCCATTTTCCGGGGTGGTATTGCCAGGGTCAGTTCCGGTTACAGTCACGGTCACTGTTGCATCGGTGACTGCCTGATTATACTGGTCTTTCACATACACCTCGACCCTGACCTTGCGCTGTCCGCTTGACTTGTACGGATAGCCTGCCTCAAAGGTCACTGTGAGAGCTGCAGGGGCGGCGTAATCCGAATACTCACTCTCATTGCCGCATTGATCAACCGCTGTAACCTTGTAATAGTATATGGTGGAGGTCGCATCTGACATGGAGTTATCATTGTATGGGCTACTATTCACGAGGCCTGTGTTCACCTGAACAGGTGAAGGAAATGTGTAGTTAGTATCCCGGTAGACATTGTATCCGTCAGGGTCTCCGGAGATGAAAACAGTATCGTCCGCATTATTGACCGGTGGATCCCATCTTATTTGTATATCATTGTTGTTATTTACGGTGGCTACCACATTGGTCGGCTTTTTTGGCGGCGAACTGCCGGTAGAATCGGTTGCCTCGTTGGAAAAACCACTCGTATTACCGCAATTGTCTATTGCCGTCACCCTATAGTAGTATGTAGTACAGTTCGTTACACTCGTATCCTCGTACGAGGTTTGAGAGGACGAGGTACTCGTCAGGGGACTGGAATATGAACCTGAAGTGGTGCTGCGATAGATATTATACCCTGAGATATCGCAGCTATTTGATGTGGGTACGTCCCAACTGAGGTCAATCTCATTGTCAAGGGGGGTAAGGGCCAATCCTGAAGGTGTCCCGGGACCAGTAGTATCGGTGATGGTATCCTCAGCAGCCTGAGCCCCATCCCCACTCGAATTTACAGCTCTTACAGTTGCATAGTACGTGCATCCAGGGGCCACACTGAAGGTGGTGGCAGTAAGACTCGGAGAGATTACCAGGGTGGTGCCGTAGGTCCCTGAAGAGGTGCCGTAAGAGACCTCGTATTGAGTCAGGGCACAGCTCCCTGCCAGGGTTACACCGTTTATGTCAGTGGTAACCTGTGCCCATTCTACATTGAGCTGACAGGGAAAGGTGTTGTTCAAACCCGTGGTAGCAGTCCCATCGATAGTCGGTGTTGCGGGAACAGAGCACCCGGACATGCTTATGAGCCCCAGGTTTCTCGGCCTTATGTTAGTGGTATAGCTGATGGTCCTGTACCCGTTATTTGCGCTATAATCCGGATCAGGATTGTCTGTACGGGCTGTAACAGAGACGTTGATCCTCCGTATGTTTGTTCTGTTGGTGGCATTCAAAGGGAGGGGATCGGTTGTTGACAGGTCATTATCGTTGTTATTAAAATATTGAAAGACCAGGCCAGTGGAGGTGATATTCTCGGCGACTTCGACAGCTCCACCAAAGTCGACTTCTCTGGTAAGCTGAAGATTGGTCGCATCTAAGGCATACCTGATTGTTTCTGGTGAGCCGTCGCCATCTATATCCCCCAAGAATGTAATGGCATTGCTGTCCGCTTCAGTGATGATGGCTCCTGAGGTGACCCCGTAACCGATCATGCGCAGTTCTCTGGAAATGAAATCAATGCCGCCCCTGGCGTTTTGCTGCATCTCGGTTATCTGTTCCTGGACGATAAAGGCCTTTTCCTGGGTAGTAAAGTAGTAAAATGTACCTGCTACCACCATGGAAGTGATCACCAGGGCGATCATCAACTCAATCAGGGTGAATCCATGAGTTCTTCTCTTTTTCGATTCTTTCATGACTACCTCGCTATTAGGGTATTAAGGGTTACTGAATGGTTGCCCGAGTCCCAGGAGACAGTGACCGCTACCTTCTTTATCCCGGAAAAGGGTGTATTATCGGTTACTGTCCAGGTCCGGGTATACATTCCCCCTGAGTTTCCATCTTCATCAACAGGGTTGTTCGGGTCACTACGGGTTCCGGGATTCAGATTAGCGTTGTTAAATGCCATGTTCTGAAAGGCCTCCACCTGGCTCTCAGCGAGCACAGTGGCACTAGAGATCCTCTTGCTGGAGGCATTTCCTTTGACCGTATAAACGGACAGAGAGGCCAGCCCCAAAAGACTGATGGAGAATATGGCCAGGGCAATCAATACCTCTAACAGTGTAAAACCTTTTTCTCGTTTCATTGTGTTATCTTTATCCTCCCTGTAGCAGCTAAAATTGAAATCTTCTTTTCGTCCCCATTGGTGTTATTTATGGTAATCGTTGTCCCGTTAGAAGAGGAACCAGTAGGATGAAAGTGCAGATTGGTTAAGCCGCCCGATAGGGAGGCTATATCTATGCCGTTGGGGGCAGAACTCACTTCATTCTCTTGAGTCCAGGAAACAGAACCGGATGAACTGTTTCCCTTGGATATGTAATACGTCTCATTGTTCAAGTCAAAGGAGACCTGATATTCAACCCCCACTGCAATGGCCCTCATTCGGGCGAGCTGGAGGGTTGAAAAGATGTCTCTGGTTGTGGACTTCAGTCTATACTTGGGTATCCAGGCTGTTATGTTAGGGATGGCAATAGTAGATATTATCCCCAGGATTGCGACAATAACGAGTAACTCAATAAGAGAAAAACCTTTTTGGTATTTTAACATTTTAATCATATGATATCCTTAATCTTTTTTCTTTATTTACTTTTGAGCCCTTTTATTAATACTACTCAGACGGATAAAAATTTTCCCCATATGTAGCGTTATATTGTTATCAATAAAAACAATATACATTGTAGATTATGCTACTTTTCGGCATAGAGCCTTTTTAGCAAGTTTTATGCCGAATAGGTGTGCCGAGCGCAAAGAGCTCAGAGCAAAGAATTTCCGAAAAAGAACTTCAAGCAAAGAATATAGCTGTACCAACAAAGAGTGAAGCCATGATATGAATATTTTGCATAACAATATGAAATCTTTACATACCAGAATATTGCCTTTGAAACCGGAGGGGGATTTTATCTATTGAAAAATTATAAACTATAAAAAAAATTGCGTGGCAAGATGAAGTATTTTGCAAGAGGATGATCTGGGAGGTCAGGTTTTACCATTGCTATTCCCCACCTAATGGCATTAATGCCTATTAGGAATTGCCTTATAGTGATACTTATTCCTGCTGTATTGACAAAGCCATTGAGCCAACCCTCTTCTCTCAATTCTGGGTTGCGCGAAAAATGCTTTGAGGAATCTCTTGAACCTATTTCAGGACCTGTTTAATGTCTGCCCATTCAAAACTATATCCAGTTTTCAATGAGACCCAAAAAATGGAGAATCAACCCATCTTTAAAAGCCATATGAATTTGAGGATGGATTTTTCTTGACGGGAACAAATAGTATATGATATACAATTCAAAAATTATTATAGTTTAAATAAGACAACACGGTGATTGCCCATCCATAACTACTTAACATTTCTTAATTAATCTAACAATAGTATAGAAATCCATAATCGACTGTCGAAGAAAAATCAATTCACATTTAAATTTTAAAAAGGAGGTTGTATGTCAGGAATATGCTCTTATGGTGGTTATGTACCACGATATCGACTGAATCGTAGTTTGGTCTTCGCGGCCATGGGATGGTTGAATCCTGCAAACATGGCAAATGCGCGAGGGGAAAAAGCAGTGGCCAATTTTGATGAGGATAGTATAACAATGGCAGTAGCAGCCTGCATCGATTCTCTCAAAGGCTTTGATCGAGGAAAGGTGGAAGGGGTATATTTTGCCTCAACCACAATGCCTTATAAGGAGAGATTGAATACAGGCATCATAGCAGGTGCTCTCGGCCTCGATGATCATATCAGGGCTGCGGATTTTGGTGGAAGCATTAAGGCCGCAACTACAGCACTTTTAGCGGCCTTGGAGGGTGTAGAATCGAAACGGGCGGACAACCTGCTGGTCTGTGCATCCGATTGTCGACTGGGAAGGCCGGCAACTTCACAGGAAATGATATTTGGAGATGCAGCAGCAGCATTTTTAGTAGGAAACGATGATGTAATTGCAGAGTTCAAGGGTTCTTATTCAATCACTTGTGACTTTGTAGACCATTTCCGCATTGAAGGGGCCAAGTATGACCGTCAATGGGAAGACCGATGGATTCGAGATCTTGGGCTCACCCAGTTCATCCCGGATGTCATAAACGGCCTTCTTCAAAAATATCAATTGAAGTCATCTGACTTTGCAAAAGTGATTTACCCCTGTCACTACTCAGGGGCACGCAAGGCGCTGAATAAGATACTTGATATCGCACCAGAGGCGGAACAGGGTAATCTCCAGGCTGAGATTGGAGAAACAGGGACCCCCCATTCACTTGTGATGCTGGTGAATGCTCTAGAACAGGCAAAATCAGGCGATAAGATACTGGTAGTAAGCTTTGGAAGTGGATGTGATGCGCTCTATTTTGAGGTTACGGACAATATTGAGAAGAAAAGGTATAGAAACGGCATTTCAGGATGCCTCGCCAACAGAGCAGATTTAGACAATTACACCAAATATCTCGTATGGCGCGATATATTGCCGGCAGATCTGGGTATGCGTGCAGAGGAAGATATTTGGACACGTTGGTCAGCATTTTGGCGAGAACGGAAGCTTGTCCTCGGGTTCTGGGGGGGGAAGTGCAAAGAATGCGCAACTGTTCAAATCCCTACACAGAGAATATGCGTCAATCCGGATTGCGGAGCGACTGATACCATGGAGGATTACTGTTTTGCGGATAAAACCGGGCGCGTTATCAGTTACACGGGAGACAACCTCGCTGCTTCCCTTGATCCTCCTGCTATCTACGGGTCTATTGAATTCGACGGTGGTGGCAAGTTTGAACTGGATATTACAGATTGTGATCTTGAATCCATGTCCACAGGCATGACTGTAAATATGACTTTCCGAAAGAAATATCATGATGCCAAAAGAGGCATCACAACGTATTTCTGGAAGGCAATACCGACAAAGGAGGTGAAGTAAATGGCTAAGGGAATAAGAGATAAGGTTGCAATTCTCGGCATGGGATGTTCCAAATTCGGTGAACGATGGGATTGCAGTGCTGAGGATTTGATGGTTGAGGCCTTTAACGAATGTTTAGAGGATGCAGGTATAGAGAAGAATGAGATAGAGGCTGCCTACCTTGGCACCCATTATGATGAGATAAACGTGGGTAAGTCTGGAACTCCACTGGCGTGTGCGTTGAAACTGCCTCACCTACCTGTTACAAGACTGGAAAATTTCTGTGCCACAGCCACAGAGGCATTCAGAGCAGCATCCTATTCAGTAGCAGCAGGGGTATATGATTTTGTTCTGGCACTCGGTGTTGAGAAGCTGAAGGATACTGGGTATGGCGGGCTGCCCGGAGGCGCCTTGATGGGCGTACAGGCAAGTATGATCATGGCCAATGCCTCTGCTCCGGGTATGTTTGCTCAATTAGCAACTGCATACAATGCAAAGCATGGGATTTCCATGGGAAAGATCAAAGATGCCATGGCGCATGTCTCGTGGAAGAGTCATGAAAACGGCGCATTGAACCCCAAGGCCCATCTGCGAAGAAGAGTGAGTTTAGAACAGATTAAGGCTGCACCCATTATCAGTTATCCCTTGGGACTTTTCGACTGCTGTGGAGTGAGCGATGGTGCAGCAGCAGCCATTGTGACGACGCCGGAGATCGCAAAAAGCATAAAGAAGAATCAAGATATCGTTAAGGTGAAGGCCTTGCAGATAGCAGTAGGTTCAGGAGTTGAAAGATTAGGCACAAAATGGGATGGATCATATATTGAACCAACTAGGAGGGCGGCTACCAGGGCTTATGAAGAGGCAGGCATCAAGAACCCTAGGGAAGAGATCAGTATGTTAGAGGTGCATGACTGTTTCTCTATCACTGAGATGGTTACTATGGAAGACCTCCAGCTCTCACCGGTGGGCGGTGCATATGATGATATTATGGATGGATTCTACGACCTAAATGGACACACACCCTGTCAGGTGGACGGCGGGTTAAAGTGCTTCGGTCATCCCATAGGCGCTTCAGGATTGAGGATGATCTATGCGATGTATGAGCAGATATTACAGAGGGTTCCTGAAGAAAGAAAGGTAAAGAACGCCAGGATAGGATTGACACATAATCTCGGAGGCGCTCCAATGCTCTGTGTTATCGGCATGTCGATTATTGGAAAGGACTAAGAGAGGGTATTGTTCAAACTGGAAGTTGTACGTGAACGGCACTACCAAATCAATTGATAAGATGAATCGAAAAAGGGGGGGCAGCCTGTCAGGTGGCTATCCCCCTTTCCTTTAAACAAGGTAAATCTCCCCAGCCTCCCATTCAAAAACCGGATCAATTTAACTTAATTGCAGAAAAATTCTTTACAAACCTCATAAATATTGATACTCTAACATAAAATATTACTCAGGCCAACGGGGTTTATCTATAATTCTGCTTCATTTATAAAACCCCTTTAAACATACAGATACTTCTAAATTTCCCAAATCTACAAAAACTCAGCTTAAAAACGGATAAAACCCTATACATCATGTACAAAACATAGCTCTTGCAGCAGACAGCTAGAAGCTTTTTCTGAAGAATATCGTAGGGTGTGTAAAAGAATATCTCTTTAATCACGGATCCAAGGTGGAGGTGTAGCTGTGGCTCACATTAAAAGGAAAAAGGGCATTATCGGAATTTTAACTGGTGGTGGAGATGTTCCCGGTCTGAATCCGGCAATTAGAGCAGTTACCATTAGAGCCATTAGGGAAGGTTATCTTGTCATTGGAATTCGTCGAGGATGGGCTGGCACGATAGAGCTGATACGTGACAATGGAGCTGAGACTAACAGAAACAGCTATCAAATTCTTACTGAAGATATTGTCAATAAGGCAGGGAGAACTGGTGGGACTTTCTTGCATAGCTCTCGAACGAATCCCGGTCGAGTCTCTGCAGCTAACGTGCCTGAGCATTTGCAGGATAAGTATAATGACGAAGTGAATGATTTGACCCCAGAGGTACTGAAAAACCTCGATTTTCTAGGCATTGATTATCTGATTCCAATAGGTGGTGATGATACTCTTAGCTATGCTGTCCGCCTATATAAGGAAGGAGTGAGATTGGTTTCTATTCCTAAAACGATGGATAATGATGTCCCTGGAACAGATTACTGCATTGGCTTCAGTACCTGCATTACAAGGACAATCATGATGGTCAATAGCCTACGGACATCGGCAGGTTCACATGAAAGGTTCATGGTAGTAGAAGTCTTTGGACGTTATGCTGGTTTTACAGCCATGCTTCCTGCAATGGCAGGTGCTGCAAATCGGTGTGTTATTCCTGAATACAAATTTGAGATAGAAAGATTGACAGAATTATTAGCTGGAGATCGGAGTAATAACCCGAGTAATTATTCGGTTGTTTTGGCGTCGGAAGGAGCGACTTTTGAAGACGGAGAAATGGTTTTCAAAGACACTACTAAGGATGCATATGGTCATGCTAAGTTAGGTGGTATTGGTGATCTTATTTCAGCAAAACTGAAGGAACTCTCCCCTAAATACAACAAGGGGAAACCCATAAATGTGATTAACCAGAAGCTGGGGTACCTTGTACGTGGAGGCGACCCCGATGCCATTGATTCCATTGTACCTATGGCTTATGGTAATCTTGCATTGGATCTGGTTCTTGAAGGAGTTCATGGCCGACTTGTTGTCCTCAAAAACGGAAGGTATGATAACATGCCTATTGATGTGGTCACCAGTTTCAAGAAAGTCGTTAATGTAACGAAACACTATAATACGGAACGGCTACGTCCTTTCTATAAAAGCTTCGGGATGCTCCCTTTGTTTATCATGACAAGTGACTGAGAATTATTATTAACTGTTGGCCTTAAACGGAATGATTATTTGCTTTATGAGGTTGTGAGATGTCTACTGGTGCCTGCGGAATAAACTGTGATGTGTGCAAATTGAACCTCTTGGGGATCTGTTCCACATGCGGCTCAGGCATAAATGAGGATGGACTCAAGAAGAAAGCTGCACAGGAGAGGATTTTAGGCAAACCATGCCCTGTGCTTTCATGTGCAATAAAAAGACTTATCGAATATTGCCCAAGGGATTGTGAGAGGTTCCCCTGTATTGAATTCACCTCAGGGCCTTACCCATTCAGCAGCGGTTATTTGGATATGCAAAAAAGGCGGCGTACAAAAAAGCCTCCTTTAGTATCACCTTCTGGCAGTGCCCTGGATGTACCCAAAAAGTATTGGGAAGATATTAAAAAGAGAGATATTGAAAAAATCTGTAAAAATAGCATGGCCATTAGCTTCCCGCCAAGGGGTATATTTTTGCCTTTTTTGAAGGAATCTCTCTTTTTGGATATACAGAAACACTGTCTGATTTGGCAGGCTCAGGGTCAGTGGAAACGAATAGATAACCCGCTTTTAGAATTACTCTCCTTGGTCTATCTTCTTAAAGCAGGATGTGAACCCATCAGCCAGGAAATAATCGGGATTCAAGAATTGAAGAGCGCACATTTTTTTCGTGGCCCTCATGAGCTTAAAACTAAGCCTATTCTGGCTCGATATGGAAATGATCCAGACGGGTTTAAGATGGCTGCAAAAAGTATAGGAGGGGAGCCACTTGACTTGGCTGACATCTCTTATCAGTTTTTTACCTTTCCAAAGGTGCCTCTATATTACCTTTTCTGGGTGGGTGATCATGAGTTTCCGCCAACACTTTCCATCCTATTTGACAGATCCGTGGAAAGTCATCTCAGTGCAGATGCAATCTGGGGGCTCGTAAGCCTGGTATCCAATTTTCTTCTGAAAGGCAGTTTTTTAAAGTGACCTGATAAATGAGGATTATATGGGAATCTATCAAAGTAAGAAAAAATCAAACATAGCAATTTTGGGTGGAGGCATGGCCGGTCTTTCATTGGGGTATTATGCAAAAAAAAAAGGATTACATTTCAGAATTTATGAGGCAAATAACCGGATAGGGGGGAACAGTGTTACTCTAAAACACGGAGATTTCCTCTTTGATTTAGGTGCCCATCGTTTTCATGATCAAGATGAAGAGGTGACAAAAGAGATAAAAGTCCTGCTTGGTGAAGATTTAAAGAAGCTTAATGTCCCGAGTAAGATATATCACAATGACAGGTTTATAGATTTTCCACTATCACCATTTAATTTGATGAAAAATATGGGGCTTCGGCCCTTTTCAAAGGCAGTAGTTGATGTGGGAAGCTCACGATTGAAAAGGAGGGAAACAAACGGGACCTTTGAAGAGTTTGCATTACATACCTATGGGAGGACCTTAGCTGAGAGTTTTTTATTGAATTATTCTGAAAAACTCTGGGGAATATCATGTGATAGGCTTTCACCAGAGATTGCCGGTAAGCGAATGAAGGGGCTGAACTTAAGGACTTTTTTCATGGAGGCAATCTTAGGACAGAAAGCAAAAACCAAACATCTCGATGGTTCATTCTATTATCCTGAAATGGGAATCGGCACAATTGCAAAAAAGATGGGAGAGTTTTCCGGAAAGAATAATATCCTGATAAATTCGAAAATCACTAAAATATTCCATAATTCGAGCAGGATTGAGTCAATAGAGGTCAATGGACAAGAGAGGATCGATACGAGCGAGGTAATAAGTTCTTTACCATTAAATATATTATTGAATATTATGGAGCCATTACCACCCAAGGAAATCTTAACTCTAGCAAAAGGGCTTCGCTACCGCAATGTGATCCTCGTTGCTCTTTTTCTCAATAAAGAATCAGTAACCAAGGCTGCTACTGTCTATTTTCCTACCCCAGGTTTTCCATTTGCCAGGATATACGAACCAAAAAACAGGAGCAAAGACATGTCTCCACCTGGCAAGACATCCTTGGTTGCAGAAATCCCGTCTCAGCCAGAAGATGAAATCTGGAAGCTTGAGGACGAAAAACTCATTGCGTCCATTAGTTCGAAATTCGCTCAAATCGGCTGGATAAGAGACGATGAGGTCATAGATGCAACGGTTAAGAGGATATACTATGCATACCCCATACTGGAGATAGGGTCTGAAAAAAAAGTAGAAAAAATAAATTCATTCCTTAAAGGCTTCCGTAATTTAAAGGTTTCTGGCAGAAACGGCAGATTTAGATATGCGTGGATTCATGATATGGTAAAATCTGGCAAGGAAATTATTGAAGAATATAACTCTAATCCCTTTTGAACAGAAAGTGCATGGACAGGATCCTATTTCGTGATCTGCCATAGACAAACGACAAACCTGTGATCGATTCCAGCAAACGGACAGAGATAAAATCTCTCGACAAGGGTACTTTCAGGGGGAACTTCCTCTTTTTGAGCCATATAAACAACATAATTTTCATCGAAGTTTTGACCGTTATCAATCGATGTAGTCAAGGCAAAATCAGGGCTCAGCCTCTGAAATACAGGGGAATTTCTGTAATTGTAATGGGGAACCAACAAAGATGCGTCTGTATCGATCATTAATGTGCTGTAGAGCAAAGCAACAGAGCCTCCTCCAACAATGTTTCCGATTTTTTTAGATGCCTCTTTGAGGCTGTATGTTGGGCAACTGATCATGGATACAACCTGCAGGGATTGTACCACAAAAAACAGAACAGCGCCATGTGCAATAATATTTCGTAAAAGAGGACTCGTATAGTTTATCCTAATGGTCTTATTGAACACCCCGAAAATAAGGATAAAAGATGGAATGAATAAAATAGAGAGAAAAATTTTTGGGTTATGAGTTATACTGTTCTCAAAAAAATCAAGGACTATCCTGCATACATTACCGAGATACACAGGAGGGAAATTCAAGATATCAATGGAGAGCACATTGCAAATGAAAAGCAATATATACACTATATAGAACCACAAATGGAAAAGGATTAAAAATAAAGATACTGTTCCTCCTTTAGTGCTCACCCATTCAATCTTCAGGTAGTCTTTTAAGTGGTAGAGCACTTTTGTGCTGATAATTGCTAATGGTATAATAGATACAAGGTACCTTCTCTCTGGTTGTGAAGGAAAGAATACAAGAAGAGCTGCATTTCCAATGAATATGCTTAATGAGAGAACCTCCAGATAATCAATCTCCATTATTGTATCTTTCCATCTTTTGATCGCCCTTGGAAAAAACCAAAAAAGATACAGATAGAGTATTGATGAGAGTATGGGAGTTAAGCTAAAGGTAGTGTTTGTAAATATTTTCCATACATTGAATAGTGTAATGGAATTGTATCTGCCGCCGAAATTATTAGACCATTCTTCCCAACTAAAAAGGACAAAGAAGATGAGATACGGCAATACTACTATAGACGCACCGATAGCGAACAGGATTGATTTTTTTAAGATAAATTCCTTCCTGACAAACTCCATTGACCAGAGGATGATAAATATGGGGAAAAAGAAAACAGCCGTTATTTTAGTAATTAAGGCCATTCCAATATATACACCGGAGGAGACACTCCATATCCAATGATCGTTTCCCTTTACCCAAAAGAACAGAGATAGGAGCAGAAACAGGATTATAGTTGTCTCTATAAAGGCCATCCGGCTGTAATAAATATGGATCGCGCTCAAACCAAGAAACAATGAGGCCAAAACCGATTTTTCTTTGTTCCAAAATCTACGGAGGAGCATATAGAAGACGATTATTGATAATGAACCGGTTATTGCAGGAGCTAGCCTCGCAGAGAAGATCGAAACCCCCAGAATCTTAAATACTGAGTATTCGATTATGGAGAACAATGGCGCAATATACAAAGCCTGATTGAACTCGTCGATTACCCACTTGCCGAACAGTACGGCATTTCGCGCATTATGAACCCACCAGCCTTCGTCAGTGATAAATGCTCGATTCATAAGAAAAGAAGGATCACTTTCCAGGTAAATGAATCTGAGAAATATCATAATACCAAAGGCTAGAAAAAGAAATACTGGCTGTGATACCATCTTTGAAAATACTGTACTTTGCATTTAGTACCTGTATACTTGTCGTGCGGTAAATTGCTCTGTTTTTCCTCTGGTTATAATTATGGCGCTATCGATATTCATGGACAAATTTAATAAAACAAAAAAATGAAAAATATTCCACTGCTTTGTGAAATATATAGATGCTGATATCTACCATTGTATATATAACAAGTCAAACAGAAAATGTTTAAGATTGAATAATTATGAGAAGTTTTGAAAAATCAATAAAATCATGGGTGTCACATATAATTGCATCAGCCTTTGGTATCGGAATACTCATAGGGTTGATCTATTACGCTGGATATGAACGAATCTTGACTATTATCCTCCAGACATCTCCCTATTGGATCGTAGCATCACTGATAAATTATGCAATATCCTGGTATTTCAGGACATGGAGATTGGAGAGATTTACAACTTCCGCTGGGAAGAATATCAAGAAACGGGACCTTTTTAAAATAAATATTTCAGGATATGCTTTAAATACGATCCTCCCGGCAAAGCTTGGAGATGTTGCAACTGCGGGTTTTTTGAAGTTGAAGGGATTCAAAATTGGAAATGCTGCTGCCATAATCCTTCAAACAAGGATACTGGACGTATTAGCTCTTATTATCCTCTCTATCCCAACCATTCTATTGTCATTTGAAGGGAAAATTCCTTGGTGGATACAGGTAACACTCTTTTTTTGCATTATTATGATAAGCGTTCCTTTTTGTATTGTGATTTTAGACAAATATAGAATTGTGTCTCTTTTTTTTGATAAATTGGTTAAGAGGTGTGTTAATAACTTTCTCAAATTAACTGTACTGAAAATAAAGGATGCCTATGAGAGTTACCATAGGATCTTGTCCAATACAAGACTGCTAACAGAAACAACCTTATTGTCTATATTAATCTGGCTATTCGATGGACTGACATGTTATATGGTTTCTGTTGCAGTTGGTAAAGAGATTTCACTCATCGTTATAATCCTTTCATTTTCAATCGGTAATTTAGGAAAGAGTGTGCCTTTTACGCCAGGTGGTATTGGCATGTATGAGGGCATTTTAGCCTCTTGTTTGGTTTTGTTTGAGGTTTCTTTCGATATTGCTGTTACAATTGCCATACTGGATCATGCGATTAAAAAAATTTTTAACTTGATCTTTGGCCTACCTGCTGCGATGGTTATAGGGGCTATTGATTTGAGAAGGAGACATCCATCCATCTTAAGTTAAAAAGAAAATGACACCTACTTTTAAACTGAATTTTATTGATTTTATCTTTGTTTTCTTGTACAAACTGTAAATATAATTTTTGCCATAGGTTCCATCCAATCATTTTATTTATTTTTAAAGAATTAGCCAAAGGAGGTAGAAGAAATGAAACTCACAAGTTCGGCATTCGATCATGAAGGAAAAATTCCTGCAAAACATACCTGTGATGGAGACAATACCAGTCCTCCACTGAGGATATCAGGCGTACCTTCAGATGCAAAGAGCCTTGTGCTCATTATGGATGATCCTGATGTCCCGAAAGAACTGAAAGAAGATGGTATGTGGGATCATTGGGTAATCTTTAATATCCCTGTTAGTGTTTCCGATATCAAGGAGGGCACAGAACCTGAGGGCACACCAGGTTCTGGTACAGCAGGCAATACAAACTACTTTGGTCCATGTCCACCAGACAAAGAACATCGCTATTTCTTTAAGCTATATGCCCTGGATACGACGCTTGATCTTCCGGAAAGCGCAACAAAGCAGCAGGTTGAAGAGACAATGAAGGGTCACATAGTTGCAAATACAGAACTGATGGGAAGGTATGAAAGGGTGTAGACTGAAACACCTCACAAACAGTGTCCATCCATAAATGGCTTTTTTGACCAATCTCGGTGTCAGGCTCAGATTCTAATTCTCGAAATATTTCAATATATTCCTGTTTGCCCAAAGAGATGAGAAGCCAAATATTATGGGGCTGTTAAATTCTTGGTTTTCCCTGACCTTAAACAGAATTGCTCATTTCTGGATGGACACTAATCGAGCCTGAATGCTTTATGATTGTGCTTAGATGTCTTAAAAATATGAAAAACAGTTAAATGCAATATCTTACATCCTGCCATGCGATTTCGAATAAAGTTACTCCATACCGATTCAAGACTATACCAATTCCTAAATCCCATACAGAAATTTGAGGTGAGCCATGCCCAGGAAGCTATATTAGCCGCGAGTGATGCAGGTATTCTGTTAAAATCCCATGTAAGTGGAAAGGTATTGGACTTTGGTTGTGGACTGGGAGGAGGGGCTTTGGTACTGTCATATAATGGTGCTGATGTAACAGCTATAGATATCGACTCAAAATCTATTGAGGAATTTCGCAAATACAAACTCATCGACTCTGTCAAGATCATTCAAGGAGATGGCATTACGTATATGAATACTCTTTCTGAAGATAGTCTTGACCTGATTACAGCTTTTATCTTTGGACCTGACTTTGAAGGATCGTTCATACAGAGGTTTTTCGCAACAGCAAATCATGCAATAAAACCAAATGGGAAGATACTCATTACATCCGAGACAGGCACACTCTCGCTTGTTGAGAGAAATTGTCCTCAAGGGCGTGGTCACCTTGTTTCCAGAAATGTCTTTGTCGTAAAAGGCTTCGAGGAAAGCAAAAAAGGATTTGGGAAGAGCTAAAAACAGCTTATAAAAGGATTCACATTGGCAAATGGTTATAAAAGATTGATGGTAGAGACGAAACGAGGCAGGCCTGTCCATTTGTACAGCAATTATAAACATCATAGAAATGAAATACCAAGGCTAAAAGCGAGTATCGATGCCAGGCTTAAGAAGGTATTGTCTAGAATCGGAGTACCTCAGAAAAGACCGTTTAAACCGGACCCGTTTCAGTTGAAGGCACTTGCGGCAATTCGCAAGACAGATTGTCTGGTCTGTGCACCGACGGGGGCAGGGAAGACATGGATTGCCCAGGAAGCTATAGGTCGCATCTACAATAAAGGAAAAAGTGCTTGGTATGCTTCTCCCCTAAAGGCTTTAACCAATTCAAAGCATCTGGAATTCAGTGAACATTTTGGCAGTGAAAATGTAGGTATTTTAACAGGGGATCGCAAAGAGAATGCAGATGCCCCCATTATCGTAGGAACAACCGAAATCTTACGTAACCACCTATATGATGCTATGAATAAGGGGACGGACTTGGCAGCAGACCTTGTAGTCCTGGATGAGGCACATTTCCTGGGTGATGAAGATCGCGGCGTTGTATGGGAAGAAGTAATGATCTATCTTCCGGTGCAGATTCATCTTTTACTTCTGTCCGCTACTATAAACAATGCACAACATATCGCGGATTGGCTGAAATCTATTCGTAAAAAAAGATGTGTAGTGATCGAGGAGACAGTTCGTCCTGTGCCCCTTTTCCATTTATTCTTTCATCCATCTGGGAGAATCTTTCCGCTTTTAGATTCTAATACGATCGACAGGAAGGTTCAGACCTACTTAAAAAGTCAAAACCCTCCATATCTTGCACTACCGAGGCAGCTTCCCCCTTTTGGTGAGATGATGGGTGTTTTAAGGAAGTATGACCTCCTTCCCGCTATTTTCTTTCTTAAGTCTAGGGAAGACTGCAATACTGCTCTTACGCGATGTATTAACAGCTCCTATAAACTCTCACCAAGGAGGCAGACTGAGTTAAATGAGAGGATCGATGTGTTGATAAAGGGGCATCCGTATTTAGAAGGCCACCGGCAATTATGGTATCTTAAAAACGCCGCCATTGCTGCTCATCACAGCGGTCAGCTTCCAACATGGAAACTCGTTATTGAAAATTTGATGAATGATGGGTTGCTTGATGCTGTATTTGCCACCTCTACTGTAGCAGCAGGGGTCAATTTCCCAGCCAGGAGCATTGTGCTCTTTAATTCAGATCGGTATAATGGCCATAAATTTGTCCCCCTGAGTGCAACAGAGTTTCACCAGATGACCGGTCGGGCTGGTAGACGCGGGAAAGACAATATTGGCTTTGTATTGGTTGCGCCGGGAAAATTTATGGACTTACACCTAATATCAAAGCTTAGCACCTCACCGTCAGATGATGTGCAAAGTCAGATTAAAATCGACTTCTCAATGGTACTCAATCTTCTTTTATCCCATCGTCTTGAAGGGATAAAGGATATCTTTCAAAGATCATTTGCTACACATATGAACATGGTAAACCAGCAACCAAGCCTATATCAGAAATTAGATCAGACAGGTTTAATATTGATGTCATTCCTTCCAGAGGCGCTCTGTTCAAACCCGGAGTCAGTATTGAATCTGATCAGGAGACATACAACTTTGATCCGAGAAGTTTCTGGTTTAAAGCGAAAGCTTAAAGGGGGCGAGATAAGGCTTTCAAAGCTTGAAAACCTGATACCCGGTCGGCTTTTTTTGGATCAAATGGACAGGATATACTGTGTAATCCATAAACAGGCCAGACGAGATACAGAGGGCATCCTGGCTCGCAGAGTCAGTGGAAAGATCCCTCACCGTGGTAAACGCATGGCAATGAAGTGGTTTCGGCCAGAAAGAGTCTCGAAGATTCTGGATAGTGTCATCGATTCAGCTATTTTGGATAACCCACAAAGGATTAAAGAATTATCGCTTTACATTAAAAAAACAGGTATGCCTCCGATATTATCAAGATTGCCCATAAGTGAAAGAGGGCTTTTAGAATTGAGCCCTCTTAAGAGTCGTATGCGATTTATTGAAGAAGAACTTGAAGGCATGACCTGTAATAAGTGTAGGCACTTTAAGACATGCCATAGAAAGCGAAAGAATACTTTTAGGCATACCTTCAATGAATTTGCCTTGATGTGGGATACTGCAAATACTGTTCGTGTACGACTATGGAATGAATTTTTAAGGCACCTTAAATTCCTAGAAGAGGAGTCTTTTGTAACAGAAGACAATAGGCTGACAGAAGATGGTTTCTGGGCCTCTCAACTCAGGCTGGACCAGCCCCTAATGATTGCCGAGGGATTGCGAAGAAACTTATTTCCACATGGCAATCCAGCCTTACTCGCTGCTTTAATCGCACCGTTTGTATATGACCGTGAAATTGAGATAAAGATCGACGAAGCTTCTATCCCGAAGCAACTCGTACAGGCATATGAAAGGATTAAAAAAGGCCTTATTCCTCTTATGGAGCACAAAGAGGTCAGAGGATTTGTCGTAAGGCCTGTTTTCGCATGGCCTGCAGCTGTAATTTATGCATGGGCAAACGGTCAGTCATGGAAAGACGTACTTGAGATTTCACGAATAAATGAAGGAGATCTTGCTATGCTGATTTCTCGAACTGCTGATAACCTCAGGCAGATATCATCATTGACCAGAGTTTATCCAGATATAGCAAATTGTGCTCTAGATGCTATTTCTTTGATTTTGAGAGAGCCTGTTATCACTTATTAAATTTTGTATCATTCTAGCGTTTTAAGATAGAAAGCTACCATCAAGCTTTAACGACGCTTTTCAAAAACCAAACTGTTACCATTAAATGAGTTACAGTAAATCTTTACGGATAATGGAGGGAGACAAGATGGAGTTTAGTACTATTCTTTTTAAGAAAGAAGAAGGTATAGGCACGATTATCCTTAATCGACCTGAAGCATTAAATGCGATAAACGATATTATGATTGATGAGTTACTGAAAGCATTCGATGAAGTGGCTAAGGACAACGATATAAGGGCCTTGGTCATTACTGGTGTAGGAAAGGCATTCTGTTCCGGCGCTCAGATGAAAGGAGAAGGTACAGGTTTGAGAGTAATGCCGGATATGGGTGTAGAAGGGATACGTCAGGGTTTACGTCAGATACAGATGGTAACCAGCGGGCTTTATCATATGGCTATTCCAACCATAGCAATGCTTAATGGAGCTGCAGTTGGTGCTGGGGCAAGCATGGCTTATTCCTGCGACTTGAGAGTAGGCTCAGATCTGGCGAAATTTCGGTGTAGTTTTACTAAAGTAGGGATTATCCCATGCCCGGGCGATACGTGGTTATTGCCTCGTATTATTGGACTGGCCAAGGCGGCTGAGATGATCTTTACCGCAGACATGATAGATGCCAAAGAAGCCGAGAGGATTGGATTATTAAATAAGTTAGTGAAGGCAGACGCACTGGAAAAGGAGACTATGGACATGGCCAGAAAGATCGCTCAAGGACCACCAATAGCATTAAAGGCGGATAAGCTGATAATGCATAGAGGGTTACAAATGGACTTTGATACTACCTTAGAGATGTTGGCCGCCTTTGGCCCTACGGCATTAACCTCTGAAGATGTAAAGGAGGGAATATTGGCGTTTATCGAAAAAAGGACTCCGCAGTTTAAAGGAATGTAGTATATACGTGTCCATACAAATGAGCACTATTTAGGGTCAAAGAAGGTGAAACGGTTAAAAAAAGTACATTTACAATATAGGGAATTCTAGTAATGAAGGTATTTCATTTAGGACTAAAACGCATACGGAAATCTCAAGCAGCTCTCAACATAATACTCACTACTATTGCGATATTAGCAATCGTTGCAATTGGTATTATCAGTACAGGAACATACCTTTTTTTTAAATATAGGCCCTTAATTTTAGATATGACCAAACAGCGTTACACAGTAAAGAAAAAGATTCTCGTATCAGTTGATACTTTGATACCTGTAACTGCCAAAGTTGACGAGAGTATAACCTTGCCGTTTAAGACGAATCTAAACGTATCTTTGCCTTTCAAAACAGTGTTAAAAGTCCCTATTGACCATACATTTCAGGTGCCGATAAAAGGACCGCTCCTTATTCCACTGGATCATGTCTTCAATATAAATGAAAGAGTACATTTAAAGACTGAAATCCCGTTAGATACTGAAGTAGAAACAAAGATATTTGGAATAAAGAGGAAACTCAGGGCCAAAGGTTCATTTTTATTGGATCAATATATTCCGGTTAAGCACGGCTTCCATTTTAAAGATACAGTAGCAGTAAACACTACCCACCCATTCGATGTACCGATTCAACATACATTTGATGTTCCGGTAGATATCTTGATGGAGGGTACATTTCCTATTAACGAGGAAATTACTGTACCGTTTAAGGTAAATCTCAAGCAGGGTGTGCTTTTGTCTGACAAGGTACCGGTAACTATAGAGTTTGATATCCTCTTTGATCTGGAGAAAGGCCTGAGAATAAGACAAGAATGGCCATCACATTACCTGAATATGGACAAAGATAACCCAAATTAGCTTAATTTCCCTCTTTCTCTTTGCTTCGATATTCAGCTAAATAACCTGATATCTCATCCAGTAGCTCTCTAGAGTACTCTTTTCCTGCCAGCTTATCCCATACAGGTCGGGTCTTTTTCTTCAACACCTCAATCTCATTTGGAGTCAGTTTTACCTCTTTCAAACCATACTTAATCATCGCTTTCAGACATTTTTTATTGCTATCATGTCCGTATTCGTTTAACGCTTTTCCGCTTATCTCCATCACTTCTTCGATAGGCTCATGGTATTTCTCAGGAATTCTGTTCCATGCCTTCATTGTAGCAATTATGCACCCTGGGCTATATCTCACCTTACAAGGAGTTACATACTTTGCTACAGTATAGAGTTGGGTACCAACATACCAAATAGCAGGAGCGAACATCGCATTGCACATCTTTGATCGAATAGAAGAGGGAATCTCTGGTACGTCCAAAGGGATTGGACTCGTACCAAGGGCCTTGAGTGTCTCCTGCTCTACTAAACCCACCCATGTTACAAACCTGCTCTTAGAAAAGTCTTCTATTGTCTTTATCGCGTTTTTTGTTGAATAGATTTGATCGAAATCTTGGTCAGCCAGTACCCATAATCTATACCCATTCTTTTCAAAGAGACGATTCAATCTCTGCCTCATCTTCGTTCTTATATACTCTACCTCATCAAAATTATTTAACAGGAAAGGAAGTTCAAGTACAGCTATCTGGGGACATGCCATGACAGTTCCAGAAGCGGATAGGCCCGCTCCATGTAGTTGATCGATTCGCATCTTTGCAATGTAGTCTTCATCATCCCCCATTACACCGCCTAAATAGGGATCAATAAAAACATCGCCATCCGTGACTCTCGTAACGCCCTTTTGCATATTTTCTCTGAAGTTGATCGCCCAGCCGACTCCATCTGGAGCAAGTGAGGCAAACTTCAATATGATCATTGGTTTTCTTGATTCTGCTTTGGATACTTCTATTAAGAGAACAAACAAGCCTATTAAAACAAGAGTAAATATAAAAAACATGTACTTTCTCATGTTTAATTCCTCCTTTGTGGCTTTAGAAAAATCAACCTGTATCCAGTACGAACTAGTTAAGAGTTGCGCGTTTTCAAGGATTTTTCTTTCACATTTTGTGAAAGAAAAATCCCTTATTTTATATAAGAATCGCTCATTCACCCTCGATCCAGAATCAATCTAAAAAGGGCAGGCTTACTTTAGTGCCTCTCTTGAACGGTACTCATCTAAAAATGCCAATACCTCATCCAACAGCTCTCTTGAATATTCCTTACCAACCAGTTTGTCCCAAACCGGTCTGGTCCTTTTTTTCAATACCTCAATCTCTCCAGAAGTCAGCGTTACCTCCTTCAAACCATACTTGATCATTGCACGATAACAGTCTTTATTGCTTTTGTGCCCAAAATCATTGATCTCTCGTCCCAGTTCCGGCAATACCTCAAAAATGGCCTTTTGGGACTCCTTTGAGATCTTATTCCATACTTTCATTGTAACTATGATACCGCCTGGAGAATATCTCATCTTACAAGGGGTCACATACTTTATTATTGTATAAAGCTGCGTGCCAACGAGATAAATCGGCGGGGCGAGAAAAGCATTGCATATCTTTGACCTCATATGTGAAGGGATTTCCGGTACGTTTACAGGGATTGGACTGACTCCAAGGGATTGGAGTAGATCGTCTTCCACTGGAGGACACCATGTGACGAACCTGCTTTTCGCAAAATCTTCAGGGGTCTTTATCTCCCTATTTGTTGACCATGGGATATCAAAGTCCTGGTCGATCAAGATGAAGAGTTTAAACCCGTTTTTTTCGAAGATACTGTCCAATCTTTTTTTCATTTTTGTCCTTAAATAATTCACTTCATTAAAATCGTTAAACAGGAAAGGGAGTTCAAATACAGCTAATTCAGGACATGCCATAACGATTCCAGCTGCTGAGACCCCCCCTGCTTGGAGTTGATCGATACGCATCTTTGCGATATAATCCTCATCATCTCCCATTATTCCGCCAAAGTATATGTCAAAAGTAACCTCATCATTGGTTACTTTTTCAATGGTTGGAAGAAAAGAGTCCTTAAAAAAGATTGCCCAGCCTACTCCATCAGGGGCAAGAGTGCCAGTCTTAAGTACAATCTTGTGTTTTCCACCAACCGCATAAGAGATTCCAATAAAGCTAATTAAAAGGCCAATAATAATAAAAGTGATACCAATTCTTTTCACCAGTTTCTCCTCCTTAATATCGGTTTTGAGCTATTGCCTAAATCCCAATTCGTCATGTATAAAACATTTTTTGACGGATACTTGGCTTGCGTAAGTATATTTCAAAACTCACTCTTCCAGCTCTACCACTTGAAATCGCTGATCTTTAAGCTGAATTTAGCCTAGGATACGAAGGACAACAATGCCCTGCGAGCAAAAAACTTTTTATGACCCCTGATAGGGGGCTTTGTTTGAGCAACAGCCCATAAACTTATATTCATATGAAGGATGTCCGAATCCTAGACTCGGACATCCCTATGTGGATATACCTGTATATCTCCTTCAATAGAAAAGAAAGGTTAAAATTTTTGAACACTACGAGCGATAATCGCATCCTGGGTAATCTTGTTCATCTCAACAAAATGGGCACTGTAACCCGCAATCCGAACCAGTAGCTCACTATACTTCTCAGGCTCTCTCTGAGCAGCATACAGGGTCTCGTTATCGACCATATTAAACTGAACATGATTGATTCCTAAGTCATGCCATGTCTTCATATAGTCTCGCCACATTTTAAAGCCCTTCTCACCTTGAAGTTGAGAGGGGGATAACCTCTGGTTCAGAAGTGTTGCCCTTACTGAGCCCACATGGTCGAGCTTGCCCACCGACTTGAGTACTGCGGTAGGTCCCTTCTTATCGAGACCACATCCAGGTGAACAGCCACCATCATAGAGTGGGTCATTCCATCTCCTGCCGTTGGGCAAGGCCCCTACTTTTGGTGCACCGGCAATGTGGACTGCGACACTCTCCGGAAGGGTAGCCCATGGTTGACCATTGATGTCCCGCACAGACCAGGACATCTTACCCAGATCTTCATAGACTTTCACATAAATCTCATCTACATAGTCATCGTCATTTCCCCACTTGGGTGCCTTCACAAAGTCCTGTCTCATTTCTTCATATCCCTGCCAGTCTGCCTCCAGAGCCTTCTTCAACTCTTCCATCGTATACTTCTTATCCTCGTATATCAGCTTTTTCACTGCTGCCAGACAATCGCCTGTCTCGGCAAAACAAAAGAGGGTAAACCATAAACTGCTCCTCTCCTTGGAAGCTGCACTGTTCTCACCTTTCTCTATACAGCGTTCATAAAGGGCGGAGGTCATCGGCTTTGGAAAATAGCGGGCTTCTAAGTATCTGTTCCTATGCTCCATGCTTGTTCCAGCCCTAAAGCCGGCATTCATCTGTTTATACCATGCATCGTAGAATTCTTCAAAGGTCTCAAACCTGGTGCAATCTCCTGTCTTAATACCTACCTGCATGCCTGATACAGGATCAAAGCCGTTAAATATAACAAAAGAGATCGCCTTTGAGCCCAAAATGATTGCAGCCTGCGGATACCTCAGGGCAGGGGCTGCCCACTTTGTGTCAGGCGCAGGGGCCATACACGCCTGGTGTACCCATCGCCTCGCTTCCTTCAGTGGATGGCCAAACCAGTGCATGAGATTAGGAATGAGAACATCGTCATTTCTCATGGAAGGATAACCCAGACCATGTCGGATACACTCAAACGCCCTGCGAAGGGTCTCCTGGCGGACATTGGAGTGATAACGGAAACCAAACGTTGGATCGCTCACCCTGCTTATAATGGCCGATTCCAGATAACAATCTGTAAGGTCATTGCAGGCATCATGGCCATTCTCGTCGACCCCCCCGAGTGTCCATACATACGGTCCAGGACTTCCCTGCATAACTTCCCTGGCTCCTCGAGGCCATGACTTCCCAATGGCATAAGCTGCCATCATCCACTCTGCACAGTACTCGATGACTTCATCCCTTGTCATATTCTTTTCTTCAAGTACATCTTTTTTGTAAAATGGCCAGTGCCAATAGTCTTGTCGCCACGGCCAGGCAGCATTGTGCCATTCTAGTCTATATGCGATCTGTACGATATGATCGAATTGTATCGCTTCCCATAGATGCTCAGGCGGTCTTGCCGGTACCTTTTCGCAGGTCTCACTGACCCGTAGTAGCTCCTGTCTTCTCTTAGGATCGGTCTCGAAATTTTCTGCGATGATCTTCGCCAGCCGGCTGATACGCCTTGCATGTCTGATCGTTGCCTCAAGGCATATCTTCATGGCCTTCCATGTGTCAATCTTCTCCATGTAAGATACCTGCTCCTGAGCAGAAGGTTTCTCCCGCATCTTCTTCTCAGCGTCTTTCAGTTTCTCATCTATTGTCTTTATGATCGAATCAAAACCCTTGTACATCCATTTACACTGAGGAACAACATAGTCAAAAGCGGCCATATCTCTCCCCGGCTGTACAAACTCACCCATAGGCGACAGAACTTTTTCTCTACGACTCTGATACTGGTTCGATAGATCGTGATAGGTTCGCCCCTTCCAAAACTCGACCATCTCTTTCACCTCTTCCAGGTCTTCATCGGCGATAATACCTGTGCGATCGTTTATTATGTCGTCATTAATCATGAAAGAAGCTGTGGGGATCCAGGTAATAAGATGCGGAGCAGAGCCTGGATACCCTTGGATCCGAGAATAGTCAGTGATAAATACCGGCATATTATCAAGTACAGCCTCAAGAGCCCTGGCTCGGGTGATAATAAAAGGGTCTGATGGAGGGGCCTCCTTGAATATCTTAGTGTGCCAGCGGATATTCTCTAGGTCTATCTGAACTCCGGGTAAATAACTCGATCCTTTGGTAGCCTTAGACCAAACAGCCTTTCTTAAGTAATTGAGACGTGGGGATCTCTTCTTTTCAGCCCACCACCAGTACTGCCGCTCATCCAACAACTCTTTCTCATTTTTTTTTGTTTCTACCTCTACCATTTTAACACCCTCCTCTTTTCTGTAGTACTCATCAAAAGTTGCCCCTTTTTCCATGTCTCTTCTTTTTTTGATCACAAGAAAATGCTCATTTTTAGATGAATACTATTTTATTAAAACGGCTGTTGCTTAGATTAAAATTTGTTTATCCAAAACTTTTTTAATATTATTGAAGACATACAATAGACCATTTCAAAGCTTACACTTTGAACCTAACGTATTAAAATCATAATATTTCACTGAGATTATCCTGAAAAATACAGAGATACATCCTGTGAACTGCCATCATCTGAATAATCGTTCAAAAGGTTTTCCGAATAGGTAAGATTATGTTGCATCCTAATTATCGGTAAACTCCTTTTCAATCAATTCAAGCAATCGATCGTTCAAAAAAATTGAAACCTTGCTTTCAATGTATTGAATATCAAATAGTAATGAGACGTTAAAGCATTAGTTAATAGTAAATTATTTGCAGGATCAATAGGTAGTAGAAGAATCGTGATAGGTTCCAAAAACAGTAAAAGGTTTCTGCTTGGAATTTTGAATTTTTTTAAGAAAAGTTATGGATCAAATCGTAGTAAACATCCCTCCCTTCTTCTGGCGTTTAAGATGCTTTTTTATGAATCTAGACCTCAAAAAGCACCTTTTCCAATTTTTTTATGGATTTCAGATCTTAATTTTATCTTTTTAAAAGTAATTTATACTTTTATCCTATAAAATTCTAATATCATTGTCAAGTCATTTTAGTATCATTTCAACATCAATTCCGCATGACCGTTCAATAAAACCGTGCATAAATCTCAGTAATTTGACTCTTTTCTTGACATAAAAGAATATTTGTCATATATTTAGTATAAAATACAAAAAAATAGATAGATATAATGGATCATAAAGCAGTAAATAAACGAAGGCATATCATTCGTTTAATTTGGATTTTTACGGGTTTGCTTGCAATCATCGGTATTTTCTTAATCGGTGGGGGGACATATCTTCTCTTTAAATATTCGCCGACTGTTTTGAGTATAATACAAAAACCTTATTCAATAGAGAAAACCATCCTTGGGTCTGTTGATTCGGAATTACCAGTGACTGCATATATTAACGAGACACTAACCTTTCCTTTTCAGACGAATATACATTTTTCTATACCCTTCAAAACTACATTCATAGTTCCTATCCGCCACACCTTTATAGTTCCTTTTGAAAAACCTGTCCACGTTAAAGTGGATCATATCTTTCATATTAATGAAAATATCCATTTTAATACCGAAATACCTATGGATACCGAGTTTCAAACGAACATCTTCGGGTTAAAGAGGACTCTTCCAGTTAAAGGTTCAATCTTACTGGATCAGGATGTGCCGATTAAGCATGGTATTAGGATTAAAGACGACGTAATAGCAAAGCCGATTAATCCTATTGAAGCTCATGTAGAACACCTTTTTGAAGTCCCGGTAGATATTATCGTTGAGGGTTCGATCCCTATTGATGAGGAGTTCCCTGTTCAATTTAATGTAGCCCTAGATCAAGGGCTTACTGTAACCGAAAAGGTGCCTGGAATCATAGCATTTGACATTGCCTTTGACCTTAAGAAGGGCTTCATTATAGAGCAACAATAACATTTTTTACTCATCCCCCTCTACGGTATATTATATGCAATATTGCTATTGCTTGTAGTATTATGGCTATTCAAACGCTTCTTTTGTCATATCGATTCGTATTTCATGATGGTTGAAATCATCTTTTGATCTTGTAGTCACAAAACCTAGTTTTTTGGCTAGGCCTAGCATCTGCCTATTTTCTGCCATTACAAGTCCATACAGAAATTCGATCTTTCGCTCCTTTGCAATATTCAAAAGACTTTCCATCAAGATCGCGCCGATTCCTTTTCCCTGCCAGGGGTCAGCTATCACAATAGACAGATCTCCCTTTTTCCCTTCAGAGTCACTTATAAGACGGGCCACTCCTAACATCTTTTCTTCTGATTCTGTAGCATCGAATGCAACTAGCGCAATTTCGCGATCATAGTCAATCTGAGTAAAACGGGCCAGCATCTTAGGTGATAGGGACTTTAAAGGGCTGAAGAATCTATAATAGACTGTCTTCGGTGACAAGGCATGAAACAGGTCCTGTAAAAGCGGCGCGTCCTCTGGTTTGATTGGACGTATAAATAGCTTCTCACCACCTTTAATGGTTGCAGTAAACTCATACTGATTGGGATAAGGGCTGATTATGAGATGATGAGGAGCTGGGATATTAACTGGGTTGAGGATTACATGCGAATCGACAGCAACGACCTGATCTTTAGAGAGAATTAAGGGATTGATGTCCACTTCTGTGATCTCAGAGAAATCACTGACCAATTGAGAAAGTCGAATCAAAACCTCTTCGAGGAGTTCCAGTTTCGCTGGAGGAAGATTACGATATCCAGCGAGCATCCGATATATCCGTGTTCTTTCTATAAGCCTTCGAGCCAGCAAACGATTCAATGGGGGAAAAGCTATGGCATGATCCTTTAAAATCTCAGTCATAACACCACCCATGCCAAAGAGTATTACGGGACCAAATCCTATCTCCCTTTTACTCCCTATGATAAGTTCATAGCCAAGATGGCTGAGCATGGGTTGTATAGTAACCTCAAAGGCATCGGCATCTAAAGTATATTTTCTGGTTTCTTTCATGATCTTCAAAAAAGCCTCGTCTATATCCCTGTTATTGCGCAAGTTTAATTGGACTCCTTTAACATCTGTTTTGTGAATAATACCATGAGAGTGTACCTTCATTACAACGGGATATCCGATATCCTGTGCCAGACGAATGGCCTCGTCAACAGATCGTGCAATCTCTGTTCGGTTTACCGGGATACCGTAAGCTTTTAAAAGATTTTTAGACTCTGTTTCACTCAAAGAGAACTTCCCTTTACTTTTAGCCTCTTCGATAATCGCCTTTGCGCCTGGCTGATCAAACTCGAGGGAACCATGGAGCTTGGGGGGAATCTCTTGCAACAAGCTCAGATTTTGTTTATAGGAATACATATACTGAAATGCAGCAATCGCTCTTTCCGGTGTTTCATAGGTAGGGATGCCCGCCTTGTTAAGGATATTGAGTCCCTCTTCTACGCTTTCTCCTCCCATCCAGACCGCAAATATAGGAAGGCGTCGTTTATTATCCAGCGGTTCTAAAATCGCTTTGGCAACAGCAATTGCATTACTCAAGGCCTGGGGCACATAGATAATTAACAATGCGTTTATTTCTCGGGCTGAAATACATTCATTAATCGCGTTTTGCCAGCGTTCTGGTGGTGCATCTCCAAGGATATCTATAGGGTTTCCTTTGCTCCAGAAGGGCGGAAGGATTTCATCCAGTCGTTTTATAGTCTGTGAAGAGAGTGACACAGGTTCCAGATTAAAATCGGATAATGCATCCGTGGCCATCACGCCCGGTCCTCCACCATTTGTTATGATTGCAAGGCCGGGACCAGAGGGGAACGGTGGCTTTGCCATAAGTTCTGCACAATCGAAAAGTTCTTCAATCGTATTCACTCGTACCATACCCGCCCTTTTAAAGGCTACATCATAGACTTCATCTTCTCCGGCGAGGGCACCGGTATGGGAGGAGGCAGCTCGAGCACCAGCTATAGATCTTCCGGCCTTTAATACGACGATAGGCTTCAATCGTGATGTGGCCCGTGCAGCACTCATGAACTTTCTCATATTGGTCAAGCTTTCAATATAAAGGACAATACTGTTCACATCAGGGTCATCGCTCATATAATTGATCAGATCTCCAAAGTCTACATCGAGCATAGAACCGACATTAACAAAGTACTTGAACCCAATGCCCTCCTTTAGGGACTGATCGATAATTGCGGAACAGATTCCACCACTTTGAGAGATAAAGGCAATTTTCCCCGGTAATGGCCTTGAAACTGTGGGGATTGCATATAATACCGATTCGATAGAGACAATTCCAGCGCTGTTCGGGCCGATAATCCTTATGTTTCCTTTCATCGCCTCTTCTTTGATTCTATCTTCAAGTCTTCCTCCTTCTGCCCCTATTTCCTTTCCACCTGCAGATACAATGAGTGCGCTGTTAAGCTTGGCATCCACGCATTTTTCTATAACAAAAGGAACCTTTAAAAGAGGGATTGCAATGATCGCCAGGTCAATGGGTTGCTCAATATCCAGTATCGATCGATACGAAGTGAGACCTCCCAGTGAAGAGTAATTGGGATTGACCGGGTAAATATTTCCTTGGTATCCCCCTTTAATGATATTACCAATCAAAGAATATCCGATACTTTCTTTTTTTTCACTCGCTCCGATGATAGCGATTGAAGAAGGCTTGAATATCTTTTCCAGGTTGTAGATGCTCATAAGGGTTTATCTCCTATAATTGATTTTGAAACCAATTTTTTCTAATCGATTGTCCTATTCAATGGGGCCTCTTCCTTTTTATAAATCAATATGTACAAATGATCAGGTGGAGATAGTATCACTATTGGTCCTTATAAGCCTAAATCCGAAGAATGTCAAGCAAGGAATATACAATAGATTTATGGTTTTTAGATGTCTTATAAAAAGGAAAAGAGAGCGAATAGTATCGATATGAAGGCAGTTGCGATCAGGGCGGAAACACCCATTGGGGATAAGAGGCGGTCTGTCTTGAGCCGGGGTTTGCTTATGAAGTTTGCCAATACCTTTGGAGCAGACTCTGTAAATATCCTGCTCATAACTGATGCAATTCCACCAAAAATATACTGTAGAGCAGGAAGGCCGTATTGAACTGGCTTTCTATACAAAAACCAGTCCACATCTAAATTAATAGTTCTCTTCTCCGGTGGGTAATAGCCGGAAAAGATGAGAAGACAAAACGCAAGGCCCCCAAAGAGCAGTAACTGTAACTTACCCAAGACATGATCAAAAGTATATGGTTTATAATCAACAGGATAGGGTAAAATCCTGTATAGTACATCAGGAAATATACCGATAACAATGCTTAAAACTGCGGCAATTGACATGGCAAGAAGCATATTGAATGGGGGCTCTTTTGTCCTTATACCGGAATCCTCTGAAAAAAATGTGAAAAATGGTATCTTTATACTTGCATGGTGTAAGACGCCGACTGCTGAAAATTGTAATATAAACCACATGATAGGAAGGCTCTCTTTCGCAGATGCAGTGATCGTCATCGATTCACTGATAAAACCGCTAAAGAGAGGAAATCCTCCTATTGACATCGCACCAACCAGACATAATCCGCAGGTAATCGGCATTGACTTGTACAGTCCACCCAAATCCGTGCAATTACTCTTTCCCGTCATATAAAGAACTGCTCCGGTTGCCATAAAAAGGAGTCCTTCAAAGAGGATATTGCAAAACGCATGAGAAACAGCGCCGTTTATAGCCAATGCTGTACCCAAACCGATTCCGCAAACCATAAAACCGACCTGATTGAGAAGACTGTATGCAAGAACTCTCCTTATGTCATTGGAAATCACTGCATAGAATATAGGAAAAGCGGTCATTATCGCTCCAAGCCATGCAAGAAGTTCAGCTCCGGGAAATGTTCTCGCCAGGATATATACTCCGGTCTTTGTAGTAAAAACGGATAAAAATATAGCACCTTCAACCGTTGTCTCAGGATACGCATCAGGAACCCAGAAGTGAAGAGGGATAACCGCTGTATTCAAACAAAACCCGAATAATAGTAAATAAGAGGCAGCTCCACTAAACCCGATGTATCCGAATTCGGGAGAACCCGTCTTTGCAATGTATATGACAATACCAGCGAGGAGACTCAACCCTCCGACAGCGTGAACCAAAAGGTACCGAAACCCGGCACGAATCGATTCGCTTCCCCTTCTTGCCCAAATAAGCATTGTTGAACTCATTGCCAGCACTTCCCAAAAGATATAGAGGCTGAACAAATCTCCTGAAAAGACGATCCCCAATGCACTCCCAGAATAGATAAGAGCAACCGTTTGCTGTACTTTATCTTTGAGGTGAATAGAATACAGTAATGCTAAAAATGCCCATATAATGAATATATATCCAAAAAGCCTGCTCAGTTTATCAACTCTGGCAAGGATTAAATTATAATCGAGAAAACTAATCACACAGTGTTTTCCATCAGGCATGTTAAGGAGAACTATGAAGGCAAGAACAGGCAGGAACAGAATATGCGAGGACTTTGTCTTCCCTCTTAAAAAAGGGACAAACAATGCTCCGATAATGAATATTGCTCCTATTGGAACATTTTCAATCATAATAGTCCTCTTTCCTCTCAACAATAATACGCAATATCTTTGCAGCAAAAACTAAGACAACACATGCAACAAATCCATATGCGGCAAAAAAACCAAGGGATTCCTCCCAATGAAAATCACCATGTCTGTGAACAAAGAGATCAATAATTAGAAGGACCAAAAGGACTGCATAAAGAAGTCGAACAACAACATTTCTATTTTTCGGCATATCAAAAAATGTCAATTCTCTCTTCTTCATTTATAACCTCCATTTTTATAAGATGTACCTTAAAAGAATCGTCCCCAGATACAAAGTGGAAATGAAAAAAACAATATAAAAGACTCTTCTATATGCTGGAGTCCCCTCATGGCCTATCTCCATTTTTTCCTCAAAATCGGTTAACCAGGCAGTTATCTCACCATCATCTTGCCTGTAAACAACTTGTTTTCCTTTCTTTTCTATTTTTCCCATTTACCCTCCAATCATACTCTTAACAAATATTTCAGCCAGATGTATAAACGGATATGGATAGAAGAATATTACCAGAGAAACCAATGCAGTGAATGCCAGAGGTACAACAATAAACGGGGATGGTTCACGTATATCCGAATTACCCTTAACGCTTTCGCTATCCTCTTTAAAGAATGAAATGAATACCACGGGCATAAAGTAACCCAGGTTCAACAGGGTACTGGTTAAAAGCACAACCAGTATCGGCCACTGGTGAGCCTCGATCGAGCCCAGGGCAAGAAACCATTTGCTCATGAACCCGCCAAAAGGCGGTATTCCCGCGACTGATAAGGCACCAAAGAGAAAGGCAAGCATGGTTATGGGCATCCTTCTCCCTATACCCCCTAACTGGCTTATCTTTTTGATATGGGCGGCACATAATATGGAACCGGCACACATAAACAGGGTGATCTTACCAAACCCATGCATTACAATATGGACGATACCGCCCAGCATCCCTTGATAAGAAGAGAGCCCCGCTGCAAGGATGATATATGAAAGCTGGCTTATTGTGGAGTATGCAAGCATTGCCTTTATATCGTCCTGTTTCAGCGCAAATAGAGAACCTAAGAGGATCGTGATAGAGACAAAGTAGATAAGAAATATATCCAGATTTTGGTTATGAAGAAGCTCTACTCCAAAGATATTAAAATAGACCCTCAACTGGCAGAAGACCCCTGCCTTAACTACGGCAACGGCATGGAGGAGGGCACTGACCGGTGTGGGGGCAACCATAGCTCTAGGAAGCCATCCGTTGAAAGGCATAATTGCGGCTTTACTGATCCCAAAGAGAAACAGCAAAAATAAAAAAGCAATCATGCCATTTGAGGCTTTACCGTTGAGTATTCCATGTGTAGAGAAATCGAGTGTCCCTGCATAAAAATAGGTAAAGAGTATAGCCGGCAGAAAGAAGAATACCGACGTGCCGAGGAGGTACCCCAGGTACATTCTCCCTGAGGAACGTGCCTCATTGTTCTGGTTATGAGTAACGAGGGGATATGTGCAAACCGTCAATATCTCGTAGAATAGGTAGAGAGTAAACAAATTACTTGAAAACGCAACTCCCAAAGCCGACGAGATCGCAACTGCAAAGAATGCATAGTATCTTGTTTGAGAGTGCTCATTCAGAGATCTCATATAACCGATAGAGTAGAAGGAGACCACGATCCACAGAAAAGAAGATAACAAGGCAAAGAACAGTCCAAAGGCATCTACCTTAAAGGCAATATCTATTCCGGGATAGACCTCTATGAGTCTGCATACAATCACCTTGCCGCCACTCAATGCGTTTACCATTGAGGTCACAATGAGAAATGTAACTAATGATGCAGTTATGGTCCACAGTTCCCTGAGATTGGGTATTCTTCTCGACAGGATGATCAAGAAGATACAAAGCAACGGGGTAAGTGTCGCGAGCAATGGTTTAATCGATGTTATTGTCTCCATCTCTTTCTATACTCAATCTCAGAAATTTTGAAACTAATTTTAATTATGTCTTTAAATCATTGACGGGAGGCCTTTTCGTTTACTTTTTATGAACTACAGTTTGTCATAATGTATTAGTTTTGCGTGTATTAGAGTCTCATCGGTAAATAGGTGTTTGTGCCAAGGCTTTACGTATAATAAGTAACCGAAAAGGCCTCCCGTCAATTTGTAGCTCATAATTTAGTTTCAAAATTTCTGAATCTCTTATTAGAGGTTAGGTGGAACCGCAAACTGGATAATGCCGGATACGATCTTTCCTGAAAAAACACCTGCCAAAACTATTGCCAGGGCTATGATCCCCAAAGGGATGAGGATGCTTATCGGGGCTTCGTCTATTGTATTTTCCCCATGGCCATCTCTATTATGAGCATGGGATGCCCCTTTATAATATGCTGTCTCCACGATCTTAAAGAACAGTATGACATTGACCGCACTGCTCAACAGTAGTGCCACGATAAATATCCAGTTTTCAGCCTCAATTGCGCCGAGTATAAGGTACCATTTAGAGAAAAAACCGCAGGTAGGCGGTACACCTATCAATGAAAGGCCGACAACAGCAAAGGCTGCCATGGAAAACGGCATCTTTTTAAATACGTCTTTGAGTTGATGGATCTTGTGTCCGTCCAATTTATATACAAAAGCCCCTGCTACGAGAAACAGGCATGTTATCATCAGTGCATCGTTCATAATATGGAGTATAGCACCTGTTATCCCTAATCTATTGGCCAATCCTAACCCTCCTGCCATATATCCTATCTCGGCAATCAGGATGTAACAGAACATCCTCTTAAAATCAACCTGACGAAGCGCCATTACAATCCCATAGAGAATCACAGCAACTGCTACCCAGACGAGAATCGAATGTATCGGTAGGGTTTCAATAGTATAATAGGGTTTAAATACGGTGTAGATAATCCTTATCATTACATAGACGGATACCTTGGTCATTAAAGGGGCAACAAGGGCACTTGTCGCCGAAGGGGCATAGGTATACGCATCTGGAAGCCATGCATGTAAAGGAAATAGAGCCATCTTTATAGCAATTCCTACCAAAAAAAATATGAGTGCCACCATGACCACTTTGGAATGGTATAGGTTCGGTAATATCTGGGAAAGGTCTGCAATATTGAGGGAACCTGTAGCCATATAGAGATAGCCCACCCCCAATAGATAGAAACATGCCCCTATCGTTCCCATGACTAAATATCTGAAGGCGGCAAATGGGGCGTGTTCTTCGCCGATTGCAATCAATGCATAGCCGGTCAGGGATGCTATCTCCAAAAAGACATAGAGATTAAAGAGATCTCCTGTTGCAACTATTCCTAGAAGACCTGTTACCTGTAAAAGAAACAGGGTATAGAAATAGACTGCCTTATCCGGGTTCTCTTCTTCAACTAACCTCTTAGAGGACACGGCAACCATTAGACTAATACAAGCCACCAAAACCAGGATAAATGAGTTGAGGTGATCTATTACATACTCTATCCCCCAAGGTGGGTCCCAACCACCTAGATGGTAGTGAATTGCTCCATTGATTAGTACTTCTTTTAGGGTAATAATAGAGAAGATGGTTGAGAAAAAAAGGCCCATTAGTACCCATGGATAACATAAATCTTTCTTCCACCAGCCAATTAAAGGGGTAACAATGGCAAATATCAAAGGAAGAATTATAACGAGGATAGGAGCTTGGTCGGCCATTTCATTCTTGTTTAATAATGTTTATTCAATCTCTTTAAGAATTTCGTTCTCTTCCAATGTCCCGTATCTTCTGTAAATGAGCAAAACGATCGCAAGGGCAACCCCAAGGGTTGCGACCATAACTACAATAGCAGTAAGCATAAGCACATGTGGTAGCGGATTTATATAGGAAATAGCCTCAATGGCATGTTCTCCTCCATCATGGGCGTGCTCCAGGATAGGAAGGGTTGCTCCTCTTTTTGCAGCAGTGGAGATAAAAAAGAGAATAATTGCTGTCTGAAAGATATTCATGCCTATAATCTTCTTTATTAGGTTTCTCTTGCTTATCATGGCATAGAAACCGATCATCATCAGTAAAATGTATATCCAGTAATTGTATTTGCTAACAATAAAATCAAACATCCTGTCTTCTTTATCGTCTGCGTCTCTTCCTTAATATCAGGATACACGCCATCCCAGCTGAGAAGATTACCGTTGTTTCGCCGAGTGTATCATAGCCACGATAATCAGCCAGCACTGAAGTGACAATATTTGGGGTGGATGTCTCCTCTACAGTCCTGGTAATATATTCAGCTGAGACATGTTGACTGGCCGGGGTGTTCGGATCAGACCAGTTGGGCATATCAAGGGTACCGTAAATGAGTATCGCTGCTGTCAGTATTACAATAATGAGGCTTAAAATTCTCAATCCTTTGACCTCCGGGTCGTTTTGCTCACAGCAACAATGAAAAGGATGGTTCCAATGCCCGCTCCGACAGATGCCTCGGTAAAGGCCACATCAACAGCTCCCATCTGTGCCCATAAAAGACACATAAAAAAACTGTAAGCACAAAGTATTATAACCGAGCTTAGAAGATCCTTCACTGTTATTGCACTAACCGCACATATGATCAAAAAGATGAGAATTATAAAATCAAACTGAAGTATCATCCCTTATTCCCCTTTCTCGTCCACGGTTTAATCCCGCATCTCAGGCCGGCTCGAGATATCGCATGCGTTGCTGTTGGTTGGGCGTGAAACATAAAGACTGCAATCAAGAGTATCTTCAGGCTGGTTAATGAAAAACCTTCATATAGAGCAATACCGATAAGAGAGAGCAATACAGCCAATGTATCCCCCTTACCGATTGCATGCAATCTGGCAAAGAAGTCTGGAAAGCGCAGAAGCCCTATTGTGGCTGTTGTAAAAAAAAAGAGTCCACCTACCATAAACAGTATGGATACTAGAGTAATCAAGTTCATTATTTATTTCTTTCCATTTCAAGATATTTAGAAACAGCCAAGGTGCCGATAAAATTAAGGAGAGCATAGACCATACTGATGTCTACAAACATCTCAACCCGTTTATAGATAATCCCCATAATTAAAAGTATAATCAGAGTCTTATTACCAATAGCTGAAACAGCAGCGACCCTGTTAAAGATACCCGGGCCGAATACCACCCGGTATAGAACAAAAAAGACTAAGATGCATAATCCCATACCGATACTTAAAAAAAATACGCCCATCTATGACCCCAGCATTATCATTGAGTGTTATCTTCCTCTTCTTCTAGGAGTGTTCCCCCTGTAGAGATATTAAGGAAGATAGAGACCATAACTGCCATAACCGCGAGACCCACTCCAATCTCAACACCTAAAATTCCAAGTGATCGTGCCTGTGCAGGAACTCCATGCAACAGTTTGGATAGCTTCCCATAATCGAGATAATTTCCAAGGAGAATCATGCATAAGAGCCCAATTCCAGAATAGATCAAAACCCCGAGACTACTGAATAAAGCTATTCCCTTTTCACTAATCCGCTTCTTCGTCTCCTTAAGCCCATGGGTTATAAACAAGAGTATCAGGCTAGCTCCGAGAATAACGCCTCCCTGAAAACCTCCACCCGGGCTATGATGTCCGTGCATGATCACATAAAGGGCAAAAATCTGAATAAATGGAGTAAGAATGCGAGCGACAGTCTTTACAATGATATCATCATAAACTCTGGTCATAATTGTTTTCTTCCTTGCTCCCTATCTGATTTCGATCCGAATATTGCCCATTTGCCTGATCTGTACGTCTGTTTCAGCTATCCTTACTACTGGTCCGGTCTGTCTCCATAAAAATATGGGCTACCCTGTCCTCCATCTCCCCTGTACTAAGGTCTTTCATCACTTTCCTATCCAGTGCATGGACATAGAACTCTCCTTCGATTATATCCATGGTGATCGTACCTGGGGTAAGGGTAATTGAATTGGCAAAGGTTACCAGAGAGATATCTGTTTTCAACTTCGTTTTAAACCGAAGCATCACAGGATCTATCGGTGGGTTTGGATGCAATGCCAAGACTGCTACATAAACATTGGCCTTAATGATCTGAATGGTAAGCCAGGGAATATATGCCAAAAATCTCAAAACCGATAGCCAATGAGTTTTTACGCGAATATTGGCAAAGAGGAGATCATTTGACAGTCGAGCGACTAACAAAGAGCAGATTACACCAAGCGAAAGGTGAAAAGTGTCAAAACGCCCGGAGAATACAATCCAAAATACAAAGAGAAGAACAAAGGTAACTATAAAGTTGTGGAGTCTATGTTCACTATGATGGGTGCCCTGTTGTACGGTACCGAATCGCATCTTTTGGATATCCGTTAATTCATAAAACTCTTTGCATCAATTCTGAATGAATGTTCATTCATAACTTAGCTAAAAATAACACAATTGATAATAATTGTCAAGATTTTACTCACTGGAGTTTACTAAAAAATTTCGAGGCATATCGAGACAGAAAGAATTTGACCTTTCGATCCCCTCCTCGATCCATCGCTCAGATACTCCTGTCTCCTACTCCTTCCCTCACCATATTTACCGCTTAAAAATATGAGCATTCTCTATTCTTAATGAATAAAGCTCGCTGTATAAGGGCAATAAGTCACTCTCCCCCCCTCTATACATCCGCTTCCACCATATTTTAATAAGCCAATACTCATTATCTATGCATATCAATACGCCATAATCTTCGCTATCTCACCCGCTTATAATCGTATCCCGTAGACCTCGCAAAAGATCGCTCTGAAATATGTTGACAATCTCTTAAATTTTAGCTTGTCTACTTCTGTATATCTTATTTCCGCTGCAATTTCAAAGCCATATGAACTATGTACAAGGAAGTATTCATACAAAGAGCTGAAGCAACTCGACAACTCATGTACATAGATCATAATACGCTGCGATGATTTACAACTTTCCAGCGTTCACAAGATCTGAAAAAACAGGAATTGTTCCTTTCAATTGCGCGGCCGTCATCTTAGCATTGGCCTTGGCAACAGAGTTGACAACACGCTTCGATTCGTCCGCTATTGTATCCGCTGCATGTTTGATATGGATCGTTATATGCGCGAGATGCCCTGTTATCTCGATACTCTCCGATAAAGTGGTGCCCACTGCCCCGCAACCGGAATGACCTAATGTATTGGTCAAGTAAAAACGTACACCGTATTAAGCAGCATTTAAGGATTTTATTTTTTCATAATCCATAGGACTCAGATATCCTAGAGTCGAATGGAGTCGGTCAGCATTATAAAAGGTGATGTAGTCTATCACTTCGGCTTTAGCTGTTTTTCTGGATACAAAGCGGCAATATCCAAGACGTTCAAATTTCAGGCTTCTGAAAAATCGCTTTGTGGGGGCGCTTACCAGCAATTACCCTTGCGGCTCATACTCGGAATCACCTGATATTGTTTACGCTGTTTTTGTACCTTTCGCAAGCATACTGATTCCCCCTATCAGAATGGTGCATGAGGCCAGGAGAAGGTTTTCGTCTCCAGTAGGCCATCGCTAATGCTCTATAACTAATTGGATCTTTATTTGCTTATCCATGGCCCAACCGACGATTTGTCCGCTAAAAAATCCATAACCACTACTGGATATGACCAACCTTCCAGGGTCAAGATGTATGTGATACCCGCCGTCCACACAGTGTTCGGTGTATCCACTTCAGACTGTCGATCCAGTAGGTTGGGGGCGACAGGATAGCTCTAACGGC